>NZ_JADQBD010000059.1:0-17112 GCF_017808115.1 Chryseobacterium sp. RR2-3-20
TTGATGATCTGAACTTCTGTAAATTTACTCTGTTTCATTCTCTTCCAAATTTAAAAACTATAATTTTAAATGATCCAGTTTTTGGGGAAGATTACAAAACATGAAGGCATGTATAAGTTCATGTGATAGTATAACAGTCTTCAACAAATTTGATTGGTTTTCAATATCTTGATTAATGATAATATTGTATGAATTACTATTTGTACCTTTAGTTATACCCCATTCATTAACTTGAAGAGATGATTTTATTTCAAAATTTAAGGAAGGCATGTTATTACCATCAAATTTTCGTAACATTTTTTGAAATAAATTATCATTTGTAGCATCTGCTGTAAGCGTTATTTTATTATCTCCTAAGTTTATATCACCTGACATTTTTTGTAAAACACATTTAGTTTTTGTATTTGTAAGTGATGAATCAATTTTTATATTAGTATAATCTAAAAACTGGTTTTTATAATCCTCCCAAGAGAGGTCTGGGTTCTCCAGCAGGTGTTTCACACTCCATATCGCAATGCTTTTCTTCTGCTCGTAATCTAGATGATTTCCCGTAGTGGGATCATAGTACCAAGTGGCAATCTTTTGCAAACGATCTGCTACAAATATCTTGTTGGCATCGGTAAGACCGCCATTCAGCTTAAAATAAGTGTGGATGAAGTAGAATACATAGTGATATTCTGCATTCAGGCTCTGTACATTCTGCGGCTGTGCCTGTATAAACTGGTTTACCTTGTACCAAAACTGAAAATCGGGGTCTGTAATGTCGCCATTGTGGTAGGTAAGATCATAATCATCAAACATCATCGTATTGGTATCTCCACCTCCCGGCGAAAATCCTGTGTCTGGTGGCGGTGTGTTAGTAGATCCCAAATCACCTCCGTTACCACATCCCGGTAAAGACGTTATTGACAAGATTCTTGGAGGCTGTGCCTGGTTTTGTGTCTGCCCATTTGTAAGATAATCACAACTGGTATCACCATATCCATGCTGGGTAGATGCACAGAGACCGTCTTCGTAAGACATCACAAAGCACCCGAAATATGCAGACTGTACTCTTGCCGTAGTAGCAATGCTCAGATTGTTGATGTCATAGATTTTGGTTTTACTTTTAAGATCTACAGAATGCCAATTATTGAAGAGGTCTTTTTCCCTAGCCGAAAGATCATACTGTAGCAAGACTCCTGAAAATGTACTGTCTGTATTTCTTTTCAGCACCAAATTCTCGATGGTGGAAGTGGAAAAGGTTCTTTTCAGAGGGAAGGTGTAGGTTTTTTGTCCGCTTTGGTTTTCTACTACCAATACCTTATCTATTTTTACCACACCGCCGTCTAATACAGAATCTTGTACGCTTCTTGCGTTCAGGTTTTTTCTCTCGGTAAATAAATTTTGTAGTCTGGCAACTTTGTCGAAGAGGGCAAAATCTGAGGTTATCTGCTTCCTGTTCATCATGTAAACCTTATATTGGTCTTTGCCTTGCGGTTTTGTGCCTTGCTCGTAGAGGTCTTCTTGCCTACAGGAATTAAGAGACAGCAAAGCTATCGTCATCAGGCAGAGCCTGAGAAATAAGTTTTTCTTCATAGTCATTTTGTTTTTGAAGTTGTTAAATATATAATTTTTTCATCAATCACAGCAATATGATTGCTATTTTCCAAAAATAGAAACTGTTTTATATCAAACCAACAACCCCCAGTTATAATTTTATAACCTTTAGTTATCAATATAAATTATTTTATATTTGTAAAAAATATTCAATGAGTTTAGGAACAAAACTGAAGCAGCTAAGACAAAATAAAAACTGGTCTCAGGCTGATGTTGCTTATAAATTGGATGTTTCTCAACCAGCATATAACAAATGGGAAACAGATCAAACAAAACCTAGTTTAGATAACTTAGGGAAAATTGCAGAGGCTTTTGAAATAGAAATACAAGATTTATTTGCAAATGAAGGTAACGTAATTATTTCAAATAATACTTTTGAAAACTCAAACATCGTTTACCCTAAAGATTCAACAGTAAATATTCAATCACCAGAATTGTTACAAAGTATTTTGAAAAATCAAGAGCAGATTTCAAAGCTTATGGAAAATCAAAGCAAACTGATAGAGAAGCTTTTGAAGAAGTAACCAAAGGCTAAAAAAAATCATGCGAATGAGTTTATCAATTTATCCGCATCAATTGTATAATTCATCCGTATAACTTTTGAAGTTGATGCGGATGATTTTTTTATACCATTCAATTACCTTATAAAAAGGTACTGAGGTTTTGCATAAAACGTCCGCATCTTTTAATCAAACGTCCGCATCTTTTTGCGCAAAGATGCGGACGTTTTTTTACTAATGACCAAATCGGTTGATTTATTAGTTTTATCTTCTTACTCTCTTAGGTTTCTTAGCTTCTTCTGCAGCTTTCTGCTTATCTATAATTTCCTGAGCCTGATTAAAGAGTGTATCGGCAGATTCGTATTTAATCTCTTCGTAATTGGGAGTGTCAACCAAAATATCCTGCCATTTCCTGATTCTGTCTTTTGTATTCCAGTTAAAATCGGGAAATTTTCTTTTTTCTGGTTCTATTTTACTCATGGGATAAGTAGTTGCGGTAGCACCAATACTGCAAGAAATAATCTGCAACTTTTTTTCTTCGAAAAATGCACCAATAATTCCGCAAGAAGTGAGTGTTATCCCAATTCTTTCCGGTTTTTTAGTAGTTTTATTTTCTTCGTCTGCAAAAGTAATTGCCTGAGCATTCCCAATAACTTTAATCTCTTTAATATCCTTACCTTCGTAGTAAACCGTCATCAGCTTACCTTTTACCTGATTAAATTCGTCTACAAGTGTGAGAGAATCTACTTTACTGATGGCTAAAGCATTCCCTAATACTTTAAGGGAATCTATATTTTCGGTAACGGTATTTAAATATGCTTCAATTTTATCGCCCGTCACCTGTTTTTCTCCACTCCAGAGAATAGGATCTCTAAACATGTGAAAAACACCATCGGTTTCGTTGAAAGCAATAGAATCTGCTCTTCCCTGAGTATTAGATTTATATACTCTTGCCTTGCGGAATGCACGCAGAAAATTTTTCTTTTTCTTAATATCTGCAGAATCGGGACGTTGATAGGAAAGAATTTTTTCTGCCGCAAAATAAATAGAATCTTTTTCTAAAATTTTTACGGCATAGGGACTTTTCGTCATCATAGCAGAATCTTTCTTCTCGAAAATTTCTCCATATCCGCCTTTCATATATCTTTTTTCTAAAGGATCATCAATGGTAACATTTCCAGTGGCTTTTCCGAATCCCGTAAGCTGGTTATAATAAATTTCGTCTCCGGTAAGAATTTTATCATTATAAAAAATCTTAGAGTTTTTGGTAAGAAAAGATTCTTTGGTATTAAGATTATGCGTTCCTTTCTCGGTTACAATTCTGTTTTTAGGATTTTTGTTGTTGGTGATAACTGTGTAACCATTAATATCGACAATACCTGTATTCTGGTTCTGAACTACATTTCTCCCTTCTAATGTATAATCGTTATCGACAATTTTTACATCTCCAGAAAGATCTACAACTCTTGTTGAAAGATAATACGTTGCCGATTTAGTGTACGTAATACTTTTCCCGTCATTGATGGTTCCTCCGGTATTGAAATATGCCTGATTTGCCATCCTGTCGTAATACATTGTCTGTGTTTTAATTACAGTTCCTTTAGGATCTGTAAGCACAACATTTTTTCGGGCAACTCCTTTTTGGGAGTTTCCGTCGTATTCCATTTCGGAAGCGGTAATAACAGAACCATCAGAATTCTGAAGTTTGGTATTCCCAATGGCTTTTACAAAGTTTTCTTCTTCGTAAAAGACCACTTCATCTGCATATAGAATTGATCCCTGATGTTCTAGCTGAACATTTCCTAAAAAATATTGGTTTCCGTCGTATTTTGTATCTTTTTTAATTTCATCGGCGTTGATGATTCGGATTTTGTTATCCGGATTATTTTTAGGCGGCTGATTTTTTACCGGATTCTGCAAATAAGGATCTCGCTTCACAGGTGTATTCTGTGCTATTGCTGCCGAGAAAATCAGCAAAAAAAAGAAAAGGTAAACTCTCATTAATTAGTCATTCTTTGTACCGTAAAAATACAGCGAATGAGAATCAATTTTCACACCAAAAGCAGCTTCTATCGCTTCTTTAATCCCCTGAATTCTTGGATCGCAAAATTCTATAATTTCTTCGATTTCCTTATCCGAATCTTTCTTATAAATCACCAAATGATCGTGTTGTTTATCGAAGTAAGATTTTTCGTATGATGAAGATGTAAGGGTTTTTTCACCAAACTGGTGCTTACGAATAAGACCTGCATCAAGGAAAATTTCTATTGTATTGTAAATAGTTGCTTTAGATACATGATATTTTTTCTGCATCATCAGAAGATACAGATCATCCACATTGAAGTGATGATCCATATTGTAAATTTCTTCTAAAATCGTATATCTTTCCGGTGTGTTACGAAAACCTTTTTCCAAAAGGTAATTGCGTAAAACTTCCTTTATCAGCGTTATATTTTTTTCTTTTTGTAAAGTATCCATTAAAAAATTTATACTACAAATTTATCGATTTTTATTTAAATAAAATATACCACTTCTGAGAGTGTAGAGTGTGTATTTAAATTCTGCGACTATTAAGATTATACCTGTTCTATTCTTTTGACAGGAATTGTTTCTTCCGTAAGTGGTGCAGATTCTACTACTACATTGTGCATGGTAACTCCCCAAGCTTTAAAATCATCACTTCCGATGTACTTCACAAAATTATATAAACTTAAAGTAACTTTCTGTTTTACAGTTAAAAGTATATCGTTAATATACGTATTATCTATAACAACATATTTCAAATCTGGCGGAATATTATGCGCTCTTAATGATGGGTGGCTACTTCTTGAAGGAATTGTGCCTTCCGCCATTAAATCCTTCAGAACCATATTGAAATAATCATTGATTCTTCTGTCAACTTTAAATCCTAAAAGGAAATTGACTTTATAGATAGTTCCCGGCAGAATTTCCTCTACACTGTATTTAAAAGTATAAGGATCTTCCTGATTGATTATGCTTAATATGAAATAATGATCTGCTCTTTTAGGCTGCTTTTTAATGATCGAATAAATGATTTTAGACTCAATCTCATCATTGTATTTTGCTCTGCTTAAATAGGCAAGATTAGTACAGTATTTTGGTATGGTCTCATCAAGCTTCATGTCTTTAATGATAGAAACATATTTACTTATTTTAACGAAATTAATAAACTTCGCTTTTATCTGTCTTCCATTGTACCATGAGTACATGCAAATTCCTATAAAGCCTGCAAGTACCACCGTAATCCAACCTCCATCGAAGAATTTAATAATATTTGCACTAAAGAAACCTAATTCAATTGCACCGTACATTAAAAAGAAACTTAAAACAATAAGTTTATTTACTCTTTTCTTCAGCAACCAGAATGTAAGTAAAATGGTAGTCATAAACATGGTAACTGTTATTGAAAGACCGTAAGCAGCTTCCATCTTATGAGATTCTTTAAAATACAACACAACGATGATGCAGAATAGCAGCAATCCCCAGTTTATTCTTGAAATGTACATTTGCCCTTTTACACCAGAAGGATAATCAATTTTTTGGTTTGGCCATAAATTAAGAGACATCGCTTCAGAGAAAATAGTAAAAGAACCTGTAATTAATGCCTGAGAAGCAATAATTGCCGCAGCTGTTGCCAATACAACTCCAGGAAGAATCATCCATTCCGGCATAATTCCAAAAAAAGGATTTACCCCATTTCCTTGTACAGTTTCGTAATTTTTCAATAACCAAGCTCCTTGTCCTAAATAATTTAAGATAAGCATTAATTTAACGAAAACCCAACTTACGCGTATGTTTTTTGCACCACAATGACCAAGGTCGGAATATAAAGCTTCCGCTCCTGTTGTACATAGAAAAACCGCCCCCAAGATAATAATTGCACTTGGAGAGTTAACAATCAGTTTATAAGCATAATAAGGATTGAAAGATTTTAAAATAGAAAAATCCTGCACCAGATGCAAAACCCCTAAAATCCCCAAAACCAAGAACCAAATTACCATTACAGGACCAAAAAACTTCCCTATAAAGGATGTTCCGAACTGTTGAACGACAAAGATTACAATTAAAATAGCACACGTAATGGGTACAACCGGTGTATGTGGATTGTAAATTTCTAAACCTTCAATTGCTGACATTACAGTAAGTGACGGAGTAATGACCCCATCTGCAACCAAAGCCGATGCTCCGATAATAGCAATGAGGTAAAGCCATCGTTTTTTCAGATTTTTAATGAGCGAAAACAGAGCTAAAATCCCGCCTTCACCTTTATTGTCTGCACGAAGTGCTATAATTACATATTTTAAAGTTGTCTGAAGAGTAAGAGTCCATATAATACAGGAAAGCGCACCTTCTATGTACTCATCAAACGGCATGGTAGCGCCAACTTGCCTTGCATTTACAATCGCTTTCATTACATAGAGCGGTGATGTACCAATATCTCCAAAAACGATTCCTAAAGAAACAAGAACTCCTACAAATGAAAGTTTTTTCAGGTCAAAATGATGACCTCCTTCTGTAACTTCTGCCATTTCAGCTGATTATTTTAAGGCGCAAATTTATATCAAAATAACGAATCCTCAACACATTAGTTATGAATAGTATAAATGAAAAAACTTCCTTTCGGAAGTTTTTTTCTATAATTACGTCAAAATTATTTTGCAAATTACTTTACGTACATTGCTTTCTTTATTTCCTCTTTTACTTTTTCCAATTTCGGGAACCATTCTGCAAACAATACCGCAGAATATGGAGCCGGCGCATCCGGAGTAGTAATTCTCTTGATAGGAGCATCCAGATAGTCGAATGCTTTTTGCTGCACCATATAAGTAATTTCTGAGGATACACATCCAAAAGGCCAAGCTTCTTCAAGAATTACCAGTCTGTTGGTCTTTTTTACTGAAGCTAAAACAGTATCAAAATCTAAAGGACGAACCGTTCTTAAATCGATAACTTCAACAGAAATACCTTCTTTTGCCATATCTTCTGCAGCCTGCATCGCCAATTTCATAATTTTACCGAAAGAAACCAACGTTACATCTGTACCTTCTCTTTTAACATCTGCTTTCCCGATTGGTAAATAGTATTCTTCTTCAGGAATTTCCATTTTATCTCCATACATCTGTTCAGATTCCATGAAAATTACCGGATCGTTATCCTGAATAGCTGTTTTTAATAATCCTTTCGCATCATAAGGGTTTGAAGGAACTACTACTTTAAGACCTGGAATGTTTGCATACCAATTTTCAAAAGCCTGAGAGTGCGTTGCACCCAACTGACCTGCAGAAGCTGTAGGACCACGGAAAACAATCGGACAGTTCCATTGACCACCACTCATCTGACGGATTTTTGCAGCATTGTTTATAATCTGATCGATTCCTACAAGTGCAAAGTTAAACGTCATATACTCTACAATCGGTCTGTTACCATTCATTGCAGCACCAACAGCAATACCTGTAAAACCAAGCTCTGCAATAGGTGTATCGATTACACGTTTATCACCAAACTCGTCCAACATTCCTTTAGAAGCTTTGTAAGCACCATTATATTCTGCTACTTCTTCTCCCATTAGAAAAATAGATTCGTCTTTACGCATTTCCTCGCTCATTGCCTGTGCAATTACCTCACGAAAAGTATATTCTGCCATAGTTATTTGAAAAATTTAGAGTACAAAAATAGTATTTTTTTATTATTTACATAACAAAAAAGACATCGTATTAACAAGCATTGCCGTATTAGTTTTAATTTGAATAAAAATTCTTTACTTATAAAGACATATTTCAAAATAAAAACGGCATTTCCTGAAAAATGCCGTTTTTAAAGTATTGTTGAAGAAATATTTATTTAACCTTCTGCCAAACTTGAGTTCTACCGATTAAAGATAAACCAATATAACCTCTAACATTAAGATTATCCCCGCTTTTTGTAATGGTACACTTATAAATTTTACCAGTTTTAGGATCTGTAATTGTTCCTCCGGTAAATTCTTCTCCGTCTTTTTTCAGTCCTCTAATAACTTCCATCCCTAAGATAGGCTTTCCTTTTCTGTCGTCTTTACAAGATGTACAATTTGGATCACCTGTTTTTATTAATAGCTGAGAAACCTTACCATAATATTTTCCATCAGATTTTTTATAGATTTCTACAATAGATTTTGCCTGTTTTGTTTCATCATCTATGGTTTTCCATTTTCCTTCAATTTGTGCAAAAGATAGTACTCCGAAAAGAGAAAATGCGATTGTGAACAGTAATTTTTTCATATTATAAAGTTTAATTTTGTTATATATTAACCGATTGTTAACTGAGTTAAAAATATAAATTAATTTTAAACAGACCAACATTTTTGCTATTTAAAGCATAAATACTAACACTTTACGATCTATTTATTTTTAAACATTCTTTAAACACTAATTAAGTTTTCTATTAATCACTCTGTTCATATAATCCTGATACCAGGCTTTTGCGAGCTTTTCTCCTTTTTCAATTTCAGGATTTTTAAGCTTATTAATCAGATTATTTTCGAAGCCTAAATCTTCTTTAGAATAAATTCCTGTAATATTTTTACCATCGAATCTGTACATATAATTTCCAATGATAAACTGTTCGGAAGAACCATCAGAGTTTACAATAAGCGGTTGATATTGCTTTTCGCTTACCAAACTTCTGCCCCAGCTTCTTATTTTTTTATTATATCCAATTAAATCTGCCAAAGTCGGGTAAATATCAATCTGTTGAGCCAATTCTTCATCCACTCCTTTAAGATGATAAGCCGGATTAGGACTGTAAAACATTAATGGCACAGCAAAACGGTTCATTGCTTTTTCATACTCAGGATAAGCAATCTGATTGGTATGATCTCCCGTGAATACAAAAATAGTGTTATTGAACCACGGCTGTTTTCTCGCAGTTTCAAAATATTTTTTAATAGAATAATCGGTGTATTGCATTGGCTCGTGTATTTCTACAGTTCCTTTTTTGAATTTTCCGTTATATTTTTCAGGAATTTTGAAAGGATGATGAGAAGATGCCGTGAAAACGGTAGCCATAAATGGAGTTGTTTTCCCTACATTTTTTGCGAAATACTGTAAAAAAGGCTCGTCCCATATTGCCCACATCCCATCAAAATCTTTATCGTTATGATATTCATCTTTGCCATAATAATGTTTAAATCCTAAGATATTTCCGAAACCTAAAAACCCCATCGAACCGTTGGGAGCACCATGATAAAAGGAAGTATCGTATCCCAAATCATTGCAGACCGAAACAATTGACTGTATTTTCTGGTTAGAATAAGGCGAACTGGTAAAGGCATCGGTTAAACTGGGAACTCCAGCCAAAATACTGCTCATCCCGTGAATTGACTGTCTTCCGTTGGCAAAAGCATTGGGGAAAATCAAACTTTCATTTGCAAGACTGTCGATAAAAGGAGTATAAGACACAAAATTTTTGATTTTAGTATCTTTATTAAAGGCTCCGGAATATTCTCTTCCGAAAGATTCCACAATAAAAATTACAATATTGGGTTTGTGGGCAACTTCTCTCTGATATGTTTTGTAGGGAACAATATTTTCGTCAATAAATTTCTCTTCTACAAAATGAACTTCTTTAAAGTTATTGGTATTCAAGGTTCTGATAAATGAGAAGGTAGAATTCAGAACAATATTACCCTGTAAAGGATTTTTTACAAATTTATTGGCATCTACAAGGTTAATTGGTCTTGTACTGTGCTTAAAATCTCCTCGAATTCCGCCAACTATTAAAACCGCAGAAATACACAACGTAATGATAGACAGAACAAAATAAGGAACCAACTTTACAGGTTTTCTTTCGGTAACTTTTACTTTTTTATAAAGAAAAACCCATAAAAACATTAAAACAATAAACCAAATCAATACAAAAGGGTGCTCTGTTACAGAAACAAGGAAAACTTTAAAAATATTGGTTTCATTTTTTGCAACCTGAAAAGCTGCCGAAGTTAATCTTGCCTGAGAAAACTTATAATAAATAAAATCTCCGAAATTCATTGCATAAGCAATTCCGTTCGTTACAAAATAGAGCCAGAATAGAATTTTTTGATAACTTTTTTTCGTATTAATTGCCAGCGGAATAAGACTCAGTAAAATAAATAAAATATTGACATATAAAATTGCAGTAAGATCGAACGCAGTCCCATGAAAAGCCAATCCCAGATAATCTGAAATACTTTCTACCTTGATTAAATTCTTATTGAAAAACCAAAACAGAAGCCTTGCAATCTGATAAAATATAAATGCTAAAAAAATCCTGTAACACAAGATCAGGACTTCCTCTTTTCTGAATTCTTTAAAAAATTTCATTAAAATGTATCGTTATTTTAAAGACGAAAATCATCCACTTCTTTTAAAACAAAAAAAGTCTGACATTCTTTCGCTGTGCAAATTTAAGTTAAATTCAACTGAACTGCATTTTTCCTCCATATTAATTAAGGTTAAAGTTTTTAAAAAATGTAATTTTGCGAATATGAATTTCATTAAAAACAATCTCGCCAACGCCATTACGCTGGGAAATCTTTTTTCTGGCTGCGTAGGTGCAGTACATTTACTTTTAGGTGATTATAAAATAACGGCAATCTGCATTATTCTATCTTTAGTGTTAGATTTTTTCGATGGTTTTGTAGCCAGAGCTTTAAAATCTAATTCTAATTTGGGTGTGCAACTCGACTCTTTGGCAGATATGGTGAGCTTCGGATTTATCCCGGGATTGGCGATGTTTAAAATGCTGGAGCCTTTTGGTAGTGAAGCTTTCGGAATGCCATTTCCTTTTGAAATTAAATATTTCGGATTTCTCATTACTCTTTTTTCCTGTTTGCGATTAGCAATTTTTAATTTGGATGAAGAGCAGAAATATTACTTTAAAGGTTTGAATACGCCTTCCAACACGATTTTGATTTTTGGGATTTACTATTTCCTGAAGGAAAGCTCTTCACCCCGCATTTTTGATTCCGCACTGTTTGAAACGGCATTTATACTATTAACCATTTTATCCTCATGGCTTCTCGTTTCGCCTATTAAAATGATAGCAATGAAATTCAAGTCGATGAAATTGCAGGATAATTATCCCAAATTAGCATTATTAATCGGCTCAATTCTTATTTTGGCACTGTTTAAAATCGCTGGTATTCCTTTAGTGATTATTTATTATATTTTTATTTCAATCGTATTTCAGAAACAACTGAAGTAAAAAATAAAAGACAGAAAATTTCATCTTAAAATTAACCCATTCTCAAATTTTCAAATTAAAAAAAATGAATTTAAAACTATATAAACCTCTCTGCGTATTTGATCTTGAAACTACAGGAACCAACGTGGGAAAAGACAGAATCGTTGAAATATGCATTCTAAAAGTAAACCCCGATGCTTCAAGAGAAAGCAAGACATGGAAAGTAAATCCCGAAATGCCCATCCCAAGAGAATCGAGCGAAATTCACGGAATTTATGACGAAGATGTTAAAGACGCTCCCACTTTCAGAGAAATTGCCCCAAAAATTGTGGAAATGATTTCCGGAAGTGATTTGGGTGGTTTTAATTCTAACCGTTTCGATGTGCCTTTGCTTGCTGAAGAATTGCTTCGTGCTGATTTTGATTTTGATCTGAATAAATTCAAACTGGTAGATGCACAAACTATTTATCATAAAAAAGAGCCTAGAAATCTGGGAGCTGCCTATCAGTTTTATTGCGGACAAACCTTAGAAAATGCCCATTCTGCAGAAGCTGATGTTTTGGCAACTTTTGAAGTTTTGGATGCACAGGTAGGAAAATATGACGATATTCCCAACGAAATTAATGCATTGAGTGAATTTACTTTTCATAATAAAAATGCAGATTTGGCGGGATTTATCGGCGTTAATGATAAAAATATTCCGGTTTTCAACTTCGGGAAGTATAAAGGTCAGTCTGTAAAAGAAGTTTTCAATAAAGATCTTGGATATTACGGATGGCTTCAGAATGCCGATTTCCCTCTTTACACGAAAAAAGTTTTCACGAAAATTCAGCTTACGGCTAAATTTTAAAAAATGAATGATTTAGTAAAGTTCAGATTCTACGAAAATGCATTGCAAGCCAATCGGGATAAGCAGATTCTGGCAGAAAACGGCATCAACGGTTTTATTGCCAATGAGCAGCTTATTCAGTCAGACTGGTTACTGTCTCAGGCTGTGGGCGGAATTCAGCTTCAGGTTTTTAAAGGTGATTTTGATGAGGCAGAGAAAATCCTGAAAGAATATGAGGAAAACGAAAGTTTTGCTCTTGAAGTAGAACACACGATTGAAAATCCGGAGTTTGATTTTGTATGCCCAAAATGTGGCTCAAATCATATTTATCAGGATGAAAAACCGGGTGGCGGCTTTGGTTTGGGAATTTTGATTATCGGAATTCCAATTAAATTTCCAAAAAACTTATATCATTGCTATTACTGTGGAAATGAGTTTAAACATTAAATACAGAATGAAAGGATGATATTTTTCTTTTCATTTCATTAATGGTAAAGCTTAATTTGATGGAGAAATTTCAACATCATGAATTTAATAGCCACGATTGCAGCGGCATCCTTTTCTGAGTGAGGCGGCGGAGCGAAGCGGAGCCGTCCGAGCGAAAAAAAGATACAGCGGAAAGCGTGAAACAGCTCCTAAAACTAAAATTAAAATGAGTGAGTTTAATATATTATTTACTCTCTCGTAAAAAAATAAAATTATGAAAATAATCTGCATAGGAAGAAATTACAGCGAACATGCAAAAGAACTTGGAAATGCCATTCCAGACAAACCTGTTATTTTTATGAAGCCAGATACAGCAGTTTTGAAAGGAAATGATTTTTATATTCCTGAATTTTCAGACGATGTACATTACGAGCTGGAAGTGGTGGTGAAAATTTCTAAAGGTGGAAAGTACATTCAAAAAGAAGCTGCGCATAAACATTATGAGGAAATTGGTCTGGGAATAGATTTTACTGCAAGAGATCTGCAAAGCGATCTGAAAACCAAAGGGTTACCCTGGGAACTTGCGAAAGGTTTTGACGGTTCTGCCGTAGTGGGAAATTTCTTCAAAAAAGAAAATTATAACCTGGAATCTCTCAATTTTTCTCTACTGAAAAACCGAGAAAAAGTACAGAACGGAAATTCAAAGGATATGATTTTCAAGATTGATGATATTATTGCTTTTGTTTCGCAGTACTTTACTTTAAGAGTAGGAGATCTTATTTTTACAGGCACTCCTGAAGGTGTAGGAAAGGTTTCTGAAAATGATATTCTGGAAGCCTATCTTGAAGGTGAGAAAACTCTTGATATCCGAATTTTGTAGAAATAATCTTGCTTTAAGGTGATTTTTTTGCTATCTTTAAAAGACAGAATTACAAATTAAAAGATTATGACTAACATTGTACTTCCCGTAGATTTTGGGGACAAAACAAACCAGCTTGTAGATGGTGCTGTAAAATTTGCAAAACAATTGAATGGGAGAATTTGCCTTATTCATGTAGCTCCTATTGATATTGGTTTTGCCATTGGTGATATGGGGTACCAATACTTTCCGGAAGTTGAAGGAAATGAAATTCGTGGTGAACTGGTACAGCTTAACAAGATTAACCAGAGAATTATTGCTCAGGATGTAGACTGCGAACACATCCTTAGACAAGGTATTGCAAAAGATATTATTCTGGAATATGCCGATACCAAAAATGCAGAATATATCGTAATGGGATCCCACGGAAGAAGCGGTATTTACGATGTTTTTGTAGGCAGTCTTACCAAAGGGCTTACTAAAGATTCTAATATTCCTGTATTGGTATTGCCAATTCACGATTAATATAAATTTAGAGAAGCAAAAAAGACCGATCAAATAAAATTGACCGGTCTTTTTTTATATAACCAATTAATTAACCTTCTTTTTTGTAGATCTTTGGATCGTAGTAAGGGTTCTTACCTTCTGTTGGAGAATAATAGGCTTTGTCTTTATCGCCTCCTAGCGTTACCACAAGTACATAGCACCAGTACGTAAAAAGCACACAGCATACGATAAACAAAATCCAGTTTAATACATTCCCAAAAGTATCGTAAAAACCGAAAGACCATTTGAAAACTCTGCTTAAGAATAGAAAGAAAGACGTCATTATTTTCCTTTTTTAATTTAACTTTGCACAAATTTATAAAAAATGTTTAGATTACTTTCAAAAGAAAGCAATATTTTTTCAATTCCTGTGTATATCGGGTTTCTTCTTTTTATAGTAATACTATTCAACATCCTGAATTTCAACACATACGAAGCAATTATCGCAGGAATTACTTTTGTAGGAATTGCATTGGGATATTTTTGTTTTAATGCCATACAATTAAATTATCAAACTCATCTACCACTTTTCTTATACACATTTTTTATTTTCGGATTGTACAATGGCAATCTTGATATCGGCATTGCCGTTGCCCTGCTTACCAACTCTTTTATCCTACTGCTGCTTACCAGTACAAATGAAGATATCCGTAAAAAATCTTATGTTTTGGTAGGATCTATTGTTGCTCTAAATTTTGTGTTTCTTCCCACAACATGGCCTATGATCTTTTTTGTACTCATTCATCTTATCGTAACTTCCGAAAGAGTGGGACTTAATATTTTCAGATTTCTATTGGGAATGTTGCTTATTGCTATCAGCTACTTTTCTGTAATGTTTTTTCTTCATTTTAATGAATGGAATACCGCTTATATACCGTTTGGAAAAATGAAAATCGTAACAGATTATACTGCTTTATTCCCGCTAATTCCTATTGTACTGATGCTTATTTATTCTGTATACGATCATTTTGTACATTACAACAGCAAAAGCCCGGTCAGCAGATATAAATACACTTTTCTTCTGGTATTTTCATTAGCACAGCTCATTAGTATTATTTTATACATGGACAAGAATTATGAATATCTTCTGCTTCTTGCATTTCCTTCTGCGATTATTCTGAGTAGGATGATGAGATTTTTGCCCAAATACTGGATGAAAGAAACTTGCCTCTGGCTTACTATATTTTGTTTAATAGCTTTTAAAGCAGGAAACCATTTCAATTTATTTTAAAAACAAAGAATTATGATTCAAATAGACGATAAATTAATTTCTGAAGATATTTTTTCTGAAGAATTTGTATGTAACCTTAACAAATGTAAAGGAGCTTGTTGCGTGGAAGGTGATGTGGGAGCACCACTAGACAAAGACGAGCTTGTAATTTTAGACAACATTTACGACAAAATAAAGCCTTATCTTACAGAAGCGGGTATACAAGCTCTTGATGAGCAGGGAACGTGGACCACTGACCCATCTGACGGTATGTATGTAACTCCAATGATTGAAGGTGCTGAATGTGCTTATGTAACATTTGATAAAAACGGAATTACCAAATGCGGAATTGAAAAAGCCTATGAAGACGGTGCCGTAGACTGGCAAAAACCAATTTCCTGTCATCTTTATCCAATTCGGGTAACAGAATATTCTACTTTTACGGCTCTTAACTATCATGAATGGCCTATTTGTAGCGATGCATGTACTTTAGGAAAAGAATTACAGGTTCCGGTATATAAGTTTCTGAAAACACCAATCACCAGAAAATATGGAGAGGACTTCTATAATACGCTGAGTGACGTAGCTGATGAATGGAAAAAAGAATACAGAGAATAAAGCTTCAAAGTATTTACTATATTTTATCAATTTCAAAACAAAAGGCTGCTATTAATTCTTAAAGCAGCCTTTTCATTTATAATTCTCTTATTCTTTCAATCTTTACAGATGCAGCCAATCCATTAGGGTTACAACCAGGCTCTCCTTCGGGTACTTTAAGATTTTTATCTGAATAAAATTTCTCCCAAAAAATATTGGTTTTACCGGTTTTAGGATCTAGAAAAGACATCGGTTCTAAAGTAAAAACATGTTCATTTCTAAAAGCTCTTTCAACAAAATCTGAACAGTAATACGAATTTTCATCTAAAATATAATTGAAATTATATGGCTTTCCCAACATAGAATTAGCACGTTTTATTGCTTCCGGAATACCAGTTTTAAATTCTGGCTTAAGGCGATATAATACCACTTTCTGACCATCGTTTTTCTGTTCTTTTAAAAAATCATTCAATTTTTGTTTCTGAGAACCGCCTTTAGGTGCTGCATGTAGAACAAAAATATCTTTCCCTTCTTTTTCCACAATTCCTACATGATCGAATGAGGCATTTTCAGTTTTTTGGGTAACATTATTTATTGCCCCAGAAAGTCCGTTACTTTTTGCAGTTACAAAAAACAAATCTCCATTTTCTAATCTTGAAGAATAAGAATTTTTACATCCTAAAAAGAGAATAAAAAAAGTGCAGTAAATAAAAAATCTGAATATTTTTCTATTTTTTATAATTGGTTTCATACAAACTGATCCATTCATCTGCAGTCATTTTTTTACTAAGTTCGGCAATAAGTTCAAAAGGAATATCATCCATTTTTTTGAATCGAATACAAGATTTACCCATGTCTAATTTTCTTTTAGAATATTTTGGAAATTCTTCTGTAAACCAATTTAAAAGTTCTGGTTTTGCATAGATACCCATATGATATATTGCAATAAAATTTTTCTGAGAAGCCAAAGAAATAAATGGCAAAGGCAATCCCGGAGTACAGTGATAACCGGAAGGATATTTCTCTAAAGGAACACCCCAACCAACCATTCCGTAGCTGGTATTTTCTTCAAACCCTTTCGGTAGATGATCTCCTATGGTGACAAAAATTTTCCGGAAAACTTCCTGCCTTTCTTCCGGTAACTTCGAGATATACTCATCTATAAAATTAGAAACTGCTTTCATTCACTTTTTTTTCAAAATAACGAAAATTCAATTAAATAATAACTATAAACTCGTAGTGCACTATCAAACGAGATTTATTTTTAGGTTGTTTATATTTCTGTCAAAAATAAATCTATTCAAAAACTGAATAGTTGTAAGGGTTGTAA
>NZ_JADQBD010000005.1:0-90183 GCF_017808115.1 Chryseobacterium sp. RR2-3-20
GAAGTAAGCCTTCAATCTCTTCAAATTTTATAACATCGAAGTATTCGATTAAGTATTCAGGCAATAATAACTTGAGTAGGTCTTCTGTTTTCATCCTCTGCAAAAATATCAATTTTTAATATTAATCCCCAACTTTTGAAACTGATCCAAAAACCTTGCAAATGCTTTATTTGCAAGGTTTAATATAATAATAGTCTGGAAATTTTTTAAGTTTTGAAAACTGCAGTAACAAAAAGATTATCTTGATCTTCAAACATGTAATGAATGCAGATAGGGAAGTTTTCAGAATGATACATTTGCATTTCTTTGCTTTTAATATGTTTCTGTTCGGATTCTTTTATAATTTGCTGTACAGAATCTTTTAGTTCTTTTAAAAATAAACGATCCTGATCTTTTTTTTGAGCATTGAGCACTCTCATCAGAAGCTGAATGTCATTCTTTGCCATGGAAGAAAGTAAGACTTTCATTAGGCACAGTTTTTTTCAAGTTCAATAATGTTTTCAAAAAAATCTAGTTTTGTGGAAGGGTTTTCTGTATGGAAGCTGATTCTGTATTGCAATTCTTCCTGATAAAATTGTGGAATATCAACAGTTGCTAATTGATTCATGCTTTCAACTATTTTAATGAAAGCTTCAATTATTTCTGGACTGAAACTTTCAATTTTGCTTTTTAAAAAATCAACTCTTGAATCCATTTTGTATAATTTTAAGTATTACCCTTATTTTTGATGAGGTAAAATTACAAAAAATAATTTATTTTCAAAACTAACCCCTTTAAATTTGAATAAAAACTTTAAAAATTAATATAAAATTAAATTGTACCCCTATTTTTTTAAGGTGTATTAAATGAAAAAGCACTTATTGTAAGTAAGTGCTTTGTTTTTTGGTTTTATACAATGTAAAAATCCTGAAGTTTTTCTTCACATAAAGTTTTAATAACCGAAATCCATCGGTCTTCATCATTCAAACAGGGGATATAATGGAAGTTTTCTCCACCTGCATGTGTAAATTGCTCTTTTCCTTCTACCGAAATTTCTTCTAATGTTTCCAAACAATCTGAAACAAATGCAGGGCAGACAACAGCAAGATTTTTTATTCCTTTCTTGGGGATGGTTTCCAGGGTTTCATCGGTATAAGGTTCAATCCACTTGTCTTTACCTAATCGTGACTGAAATGAGACGATTGTTTTTTCTTTAGAAATTCCTAGTTTTTCGATCACCATGTTGGTAGTTTTGTAACATTGATGACGGTAGCAGAATGAGTGACTCGGATTGTTTTCCCGAGAACAGCAGTCGTTAAGATTGCAGGTTTTTGTAGGATCTGTTTTATAAATATGTCTTTCCGGAACTCCGTGATAAGAAAACTGTAATGCATCAAAATTTTCCGGAAGTTTTTCTTTTATGCTTTCCGCTAAACAGTTGATGTAAATTTCCCTGTTATAAAAAGGCTGTATATAATTAATTTTAATGCCCGGAAACTTAGCTTTTCTTACTTCTTCTGCTTTTTCAATAACGGTTTCCGTTGTGCTCATTGCATATTGCGGGTAGAGTGGAAAAAGAACAATTTCCGTAATCCCTTTATCAACAAGTTTTTGAATTCCGCTTTCAATACTTGGTTGTGCATACCGCATACCTATTTCTACAGGAACATCTACAAGCTTCTGAAGTTTTTTCTGAATTTGCTCTGTTATTACAATGAGAGGAGAACCTTGGTCTGTCCAAACTGTTTTGTAAGCTTCTGCAGATTTGGCAGGTCTTGTATTTAAAATAATTCCGCGAACCAATAGTGCACGGAAAAACCAGCGGTAATCAATCACTTTTTCATCCATAAGAAACTCATCAAGATATTCCTTCACATCGGGTACGGATGTAGATCTTGGTGATCCGAGATTGACTAATAATATTCCTTTCATATAATTTAAAAGTAATTGGTAATAAGTATTTTGCTATATTCAGCGAAGATTATCCGTTTACGGCTTCTACTTTTTCTACTAAATCGGGAATGAATTGTTTTAAAATATTTTCAATTCCGCCTTTAAGCGTTGCGGTAGAACTTGGGCATCCGGAACATGCTCCCTGTAAAAGCATTTTGGCTGTTTTGGTGGCTTGGTCGTATTCCATTAAAGAAATTTTTCCGCCATCATTTTCTACGGCAGGAGCAACATATTCGTTCAGAATGTCTGAAATTTTCTGCTCATCATCGGTATATTCTCTGTTGATGATTTTTTCTACAGGATTCTCGTGTTTATGAGCTTCTATATTTGAAATTTCTCCTCCATTTTGAAGGTAATCTGCGATAAGTGCTCTTACTGTAACCATTACCTGATGCCATTCTACACTGTGGTCTTTCGTAACAGCAACAAAATTGTCGGATATAAAAACTTCTGTCGCGAAATCGAATTCTTTGAAAATTGCCTGTGCTAATGGAACTCCTTCTGCTTCGTTTCTGGATTTTACTTCAACAAAACCTTCTAAAAGTAATTTGTTAGAAACAAACTTCATCACATTCGGATTTGGTGTCATTTCAGCATAAATCTGATACATTTCCTTTTTCTTCTGCAGATAAATTCTTGGGTTGGCGAGAAGCTCGTCCTCAATTGCGTTTTTAAGACTTTCGGCAACGTGTTCCCATTCTACGGTATCTTGTTTGGCAACTGCAACAAAATTGGCTGTAATGAAAATTCTTTCCACAAATGGATAATTGAAAAGTTCCTGCGCCAAAGGAATTTCGGATATATCTGAATCTCTGTCTAACTCCAAAGAACCCGGAATTAAATTGTAATCGGCTACAAATTTCATCACTTTTGGGTTTTCTGTTGGTTCTATAAGGATTGTACGCATTTTTTATTTAAATTTGAGAGTACAAAAGTACGGATTTAGAAGTTAGAAGCCAGATGCTGAGATTTAGATTTTTGCTATCGCTGTAATTTGTAATGACAAGATTCGATTTCAAAAATGGCTTATGATTAAATTTTTTAAAATATGGCACTTATAAAAGAACTTTTAGGGAAAACTCCGCAAATCGGTAAAAATACTTATCTGGCTGAAACTGCTACAGTGGTAGGAAATGTGGTAATGGGAGAAAATTGCAGTATTTGGTTTAATGCGGTAATTAGAGGAGATGTTAATTATATAAAAATGGGGAATAAAGTAAATGTGCAGGATAATGCAATGCTTCACTGTACTTACGAAAAATATCCATTAGAAATTGGCAATAATGTTTCTATCGGTCATAATGCGATAGTTCATGGTTGTACCATTAAAGATAATGTTTTAATCGGAATGGGTTCTATTGTGATGGATAATTGTCTTGTTGAAGAAAATTCTATTGTAGGAGCTGGTTCGGTGGTAACACAGGGAACGCATATTAAATCCGGTGAAGTTTGGGGTGGGGTTCCTGCCAGAAAAATAAAAGATATTTCTACTTCCTTATTAGAAGGTGAGGTTAATAGAATTGCAGATAATTATGTAAAATATTCTTCTTGGTACAAAGAATAATCAGGATAAAACAAAGCTCCACAATATTCTAGAGCTTTGTTTTATTTATTGATAAATTAAAACTGCATTACCGTTATCGCATCTCACACCAGTGGGTTCTGTGGTCATCATACAATCGGAAGTAATGTTGTATTTCTTATTATATTCAGACATTTTTTGGGTATAATTGCTGATTTTGGGTTTGATGGTGTTTTCGAGTTTTCTAGGATAGGCAATATATTTTGTGGGTCCGCCACATGCTTTCGATCCCATTGCAGAAAACGTCCATTCAGAAGATTTTGTGCAGTTATCTTTAGAAATAATAGATTCTATATCATTTCGGAGTTCGTCCAGTAATGCTTCATCGTATTTTTTACTGTTTTCGTCTGAAGGTCTTTCGGAAATATCTTTTGGTAGAGTGGAATCGTCCAGGTTGCTGGTAGATTTACACGAGACGAATATTGCTAAAAGAAAAATAGATAAAAATGTGGCTGTAAACAGTTTTTTTTTCATAATTAAAGAATGAATTGTGTGCAAAACAGGTTTCTGGAAATTGTTTTTCTTCAGGATATACAAAAATGATAATATTTTTTAATTGAATCAAAATTTATTCCCTAAATACTTTTTCTGTAATTTTGTGGATGATGAACAATCATTTTTTTGAACTCATAGAATTTACCAGCAGAAGTGTTTTTTTAACCGGAAAAGCAGGAACGGGTAAAACAACTTTTCTCAACGAATTTGTAAAAAAAACGAAAAAAAAGCATATTGTAGTGGCTCCTACCGGGATTGCTGCGATTAATGCGGGTGGAGTAACCATACATTCTATGTTTGGTCTTCCGCTTCGTACTTTTTTGCCGACTTCAGAGCGTATAGACAGCAATATTGCGAATAATATTGTAGATCTTCAGCAACATTTTAAGTACCGTAAAGATAAACTGAAGCTTTTGCGTGAAGTGGAAGTTATTATTATTGATGAGGTTTCTATGTTGCGTGCAGATGTTTTGGATATGATGGATTTTTCTCTTCGTTTCATCCGCAGAAATAATCATCGTTTTGGAGGAGTTCAGATGTTGTTTATTGGAGATTTATATCAGCTTCCGCCGGTGGTAAGAGATGAACATGTGTTGAAGATGTTTTATAATTCGCCATTTTTCTTCGACAGTTTGGCAATTAAAGATATTCCGCTTCTTACGATTGAACTTACAAAAGTTTACCGTCAGACAGATGCTCATTTTCTTGAAATTCTGAATGCAATTCGCGATGGTGATGTCGCAAATATTGATTTTGATGAGTTAAATACAAGATATAATCCCGATTTTAAAACCGAAGATGAGCCTTATGTTTATCTCTGTTCTCATAATAAAATGGCAGATGATATCAACCAGGAAAAGCTTAAAGATATTAAATTAACATCCGGAGTTTACGAAGCGAAACTTTTTGGTGAGTTTAAAGAAAATCAGTTTCCGAACGAGCAGTATCTTGAGCTGAAAGTTGGAGCTCAGATTATGTTTATCCGTAATGATATTTCGGGAGAGAAAAAATACTATAACGGTAAACTTGGTGAAATTTCTGCTTTAGATGATAATGAAATTAAGGTTGTTTTAGACGGAAGTGAGCGGGAAATTACGGTAAAACGAGAGGTTTGGGAACAGAAAAAATATTCTTTAGATTCTGATAAGATGATTAAAGAAGAGGTTTTGGGAAGTTTTGAGCAGTTTCCTATCAAGCTTGCATGGGCGGTTACTATTCATAAAAGTCAGGGACTTACTTTTGATAAGGTGATTATCGATGCCGGTAGAAGTTTCACTGCGGGACAGGTTTACGTGGCTTTATCCCGTTGCCGTACGTTAGAAGGAATCGTTTTGAAATCCAAAATTACTCCCGAAGTTATTTTTAAAGATAATAGAATCCTGAAATTTCAGGGAGAAACCCAAGCGAATGATCATATTGAAGATATTCTGAATCAGGAAAAATATGATTATTCTATTCGGAAGCTTTTGCGAACATTAGATTGTAAATGGATGATGAAAGAAGTAGAGCATTGGAATAATTTATCTCTTGTAAGCAAAGGTGTAGATCGCAATAAAGCCAATCAGCTTTATTTGCAGCTAAAGCATGAAGTTCAGAATCTTGCTAAGATTTTTGATAAGCTCGAAAGGGTTATTTTTCAAAAAGTGCATCTTTTTATTCAGAAAAAAGAAGAATGGATAGAGATTGAAAATAAATCGAAAGGAGCGGTTAATTTCTTTTTCAGAGAGATAAATGATAAGATTTTTAGTCCTTTAAAAGATTTTTATTCAGAAATTAAGGGTTTAAAAGGTTTAAAACAATACAACGAAGAACTTAGAACCTGGTTGGAGGATATTGAAGATTATCTGAATGGTTTAAAAGAATTATATCTTCTCGAAACAAAACTTTTAGAGGAAAAAAACAATAAAGAAGTAAGCATGAAAATTGCAAAAGTTCCTTCTCAGGTTCTTACTTTTCAATTATTTGAAGAAGGGAAAACGGTTTCTGAAATTGCTCTGGAAAGAGGTTTAGTAAAAGAAACTATTTTGGGGCATCTTGCTAAATTTGCAGAACAGGGTTTGTTGAATATTTCCAGAATTATTACTTCAGATAAAATTAAAGCTTTTGAAGTTGAGTTTTCTCAAAATTCCCATGAAACACTTAACGAATGGAAAAATGCTTTGCCAAAAGATTTTGAATTCAATGAGATACGCATTCTTATCAATCATTTTACTTATCAAAAGACAAAAAATAATGCTTAGTTAATTATTAGGTTGCTTTTTTATAAAATTTTCTAAATTTTCAATTCTTTTCAGGATGTCAGAAAATACATTTTTTTGATGGAGCGAGAGATGTCCTGCTATTTTGTAAATTTCCTTTTCTTTCCATTTTTTTTCCGGAATTTCGGAAAGGTTATGGATGTTTTCATTTTCTAAAAAGAAAAGTGTTTCGTTTCTTTCTGAATTAAAATCGGCTTTTACTAAAAAAAGAATATCTCCAGAATTGTAAAAAGGAAGAGTTTTTTTCTCATCGGTAAATTCATATATAAAATCAACGGTTGCTAATATTTTTTGCAAAATTTTATTTTTTGATGAATTTGCATCACTCAGATTTTGCTCTGTTTGGGTTTTCTTAAAATTTTCGATAGGAGAAAACATTAAGGTATCTATCACCGATCCGCTTACTAAATCGTTTACCTGTAGTGGTTTCGTTAGAAAATCGTCAATATCTAAATTGAAGTAGTGGGCAACTTTCAGCAAAGTTTCAATCTTGGGTTCTGCTCTTCCTTCTTCGTAGGCACTTATTACACCTCTGTTGAGTTCAAACAAATCTCCGAAAGCTTTTTGGCTCAAACCTTTAACGTGCCGTATTTTCTTAATATTGGTTCCGAAAAAACTCATAAGTCTAATCTTTTTTGCAAATGTAAGTTTATTTATAATAAATTTTGCTAAAAATATTTGCAAATTGTATTATTTTTATTATTTTTGTGGAACTAAAAGCTAAAACTCACGAAATATGGGAGAAGATAATAAAATATTTAACAGAGTTAAAGAATGGTTGTTGGATTATGAATTCAATATCAGTTTTGAAGATGAAAATCAAAAAGTGCTGATTATCGAAAAAGAATCGAATGGTATTAAAAATATGATTCTAATTGTTTCAGATTCAATTTTAATTATGGAGCAGTTTCTTTTTGAAATTAAAAATCCTTCGTTAGAAATTTATAAAACCTTACTTCAGAAAAACAGAGATATTGTGCATGGTGCTTTTGTTTTGGATTATTCCGGGATGAAAGTGATCTTCCGAGATACTTTGCCAACCGATAATATGGCACAGAATGAATTAATGGCTTCGATAGATTCTCTTGGGATTTTGGTGGGCGAATTTAATAGTGAAATGATTAAAATGAGTAAATAAAATCTCTACGGAGTGGCGAAATCTAATAAACATCAAATTATAAAACAATAAAAATCTAGTTATGAATATTTTTAAAAGATTATACGCAATAGGAAAAGCTGAAGTTAATTCGGTATTAGAAAATTTTGAAGATCCTATAAAACTTACAGAAGCAGGAATTGCCGATATGAAAGATCAGCTTACCGAAAGTGTCGAAGCTTTAGCTCAGCTGAAAGCACTTTCTATTCGTAAAAAAAATGAGGCGGAAGCAGAAAGTCTATCGGCGAAAGATTACTATGCAAAAGCAGTACTTCTTATTCAGAAATCTGAAAAGGGTGAAGTGGATGCGGCAGATAGTGATCGTTTAGCGAAAGAAGCTTTAAAAAAACAGACTGAAGCCCAGAAAAATGCTGAACTTTTAAGATCAGAAACTGAAAAACTTCAGGACGAGTGTGAAAAAATGCAGACCAATATCCACCAATTGAAATCTAATATTTCGAAATGGGAAAATGAACTCCGCACTTTGGAAGCAAGAGTTCAGGTAAGTGAGGCAACTAAAGATATTAATCGTAAAATGACTCAGATCGACAGTAGCAGTGCAGTTTCTATGTTGGAAAAACTAAAGGAAAGGGTAGTGCAGCAGGAAGCTGTTTCGGAGGCTTATTCCGAGTTGGCAAAAACTGATAAGTCTGTGGATGAAGAAATAGACAGTCTTGTAAATAATGCAGATACTGAAGCGGAAAAAGCTTTACAGAAATTGAAAAAAACACTTAAAAAAGGCTAAAATATGACCTTTCAGGAATTTTTACATATCGCTTTTACTCCGGTAAATACTGTTTTAAGTGTTCTCCTTATTCTGGCGGTAATCTATTGGATTTTTACCATTATAACGGGTTTGGATATTGATATTGGCATCGATGCTGATTTCGATGCAGATGCACCTGATGGTCATGTACATGTTCCTGATGATCCGTCTTCATGGATTCAGTTCTTGAAATTCCTGAATCTGGATATTGTTCCGGTAACTTATTTCCTCACAATTTCTCTACTTTTTACGTGGCTTACTTCATTTTACATCGAAGTATTTATTTCACCGGCTTTTTGGCTTGCGGCAGTATTGGTAATTCCTTCCTTAATCATCAGTATTTTGATTACGAAAATTATTTTGAAACCATTAAATCCTTTTTTCAAAGAAATTAATCATAAAGGTGAAAAAGCACACGATTTTTTAGGACGCGAAGGAAGAATGAAATCTACAATTCATGGAACTAAAACAGGGATTTTAGAGGTTTTTATCGGAAGTGATCCTATGACTTTAATGGTGAAAAGCAAAAATGGCAAAAGAATAGAACACGGAACGAAAGTCATTATTGTGGATGAAGGTCCTCAAAAGAAATTTTATTATGTGGCTACAGAAATTCAATTTTAATAGAATGAAAATATGATTGCCTTTTTTATAATGATTTTCAGTTATATTCTTGGAGTAATGCTTGCATGAAATAATGGTCTGTGAAGCAGGTTCTCATCATAACTAAAATAGAAAAGCTTTGTATAAAGCAAAAAAAATAAAACACATTACAATAAATAAACTAAAAAAATATGAACACCACTTTAATTGCAGGAATTGTTGTTATAGCAATAGCTTCTATAGGTTTAATTTTCTGGATTTTATCCATGTACAAAAAAACCGTACAGGGAATTGTTATTTTACGTACAGGATATGGAGGAACCAAAGTATTCTTTAATGCAGGAATAGTTATTCCGGTCATTCACCGAATGGAATCTATGGATATTTCCGTAAAAAAACTGGAAATTGCCAGAGAAGGAAGAGCAGGATTAATCTGTAAAGACAACATGAGAGCAGATATTCAGGTGGCTTTCTTTATCAGAGTTAATAAATCGGTGGATGATATCGTGAATGTTGGACAGACAATCGGCTGTCAGAGAGCATCAGACATTAACACGTTAAGAGAGTTGTTTGAAGCTAAATTTTCTGAAGCTCTAAAAACCGTAGGTAAAAAATTTGAATTTATAGAATTGTATGAAGCGAGAAGTGAATTCCGTCAGGAAATTTTAGATATTATCGGGACAGATCTCAATGGATATGTTTTGGATGATTGTGCGATTGATTATCTGGAACAGACTAAAATTGAAAATCTAGATAAAGACAATATCTTAGATTCTGAAGGGATTAAAAAAATTACAGAACTTACAGCAAATCAAAATATTAAAGCCAATCAGGTTCGTAGAGATGAAGAAAAAACAATTACAAAACAAAATGTAGAAGCCCGTGAAGCGATTTTAGAACTCGAAAAGCAATTGGCTGAAAAAGAAGAATCTCAAAAAAGAGAGGTTGCGAATATCAAAGCCCGTGAAAATGCAGAAATTCTAAAGGTGGAAGAAGAAGAAAGGCTGAAATACGAAACCGTACGTATATCTACAGAAGAAAAACTTCAGATTGCAGAAGAAAATAAACTGCGACAGGTCGTTATTGCTGCTAAAAATAAAGAGCGTGCAGATTTGGTAGAAACCGAAAGAGTTCAAAAAGATAAAATGTTGGAGGCAACCGAAAGAGAGAGAATTGTTTCTTTAGCTCAGATTGAAAAAGAAAAAGCCATCGAATTAGAAAAGAAAAATATACAGGATGCTATTCGTGAGCGTTTAACAATGGAAAAAACGGTGGTAGAGGAGCAGCAGGGAATTAAAGATCTAGAAGCTTTCAAAACTGCAGACAGAAATAAACAGGTAGAAATTACTTTGGCAACTCAGGAAGCAGAGAAAAAATTAATTGAAGAAACCAGAGCTGCAGAAGCCAGAAAATTGGCGGCAGAGAAAGATGCTCAAAAGTATGTTATCGAAGCTCAGGCGAAAAGAGATGCTGCAGAAAAAGAAGCGGAAGCCAGAAAAATTATTGCGGATGCTAAAGCTAAAGAAGAAGCTACTGTTGGTTTGTCTGAAGCACAGGTAATGCATGCTAAAGCAGAAGCGCATGAAAGACAGGGGATTGTAGAAGCGGTTGTTATCGAGAAAAAAGCGGATGCTGTTAAAAAAGAAGGAATTGCTCAGGCGGAAGTTATTAAAGAAAAAGCTTTTGCGGAAGCTGCGGGAATTACCGAAAAGGCAGAAGCGATGAAGAAATTAAACGATGCAGGAAAAGATCACGAAGAATTCCGATTGACTTTAGCGAAAGAAAAAGAAGTAGAATTGGCTCAGATTTCAATCCAGAAAGATATTGCTCAGGCACAAGCTGGAGTTTTGGCGGAAGCATTCAAATCTGCAAAAATTGATATCGTTGGCGGAGATAATACATTCTTTGATAATGTAATTCGCCAGGTTTCTGCAGGAAAAGGATTAGACAAATTCATTAGTCACAGTGAAAATGCCACCTTGTTAAAAGAAAATCTTTTAGGCGATGGCGAAAATATCATCGGAAAAGTGATGGGAATGGTAGAGAAATACAATGTTTCTTCGGAAGATATCAAAAATATGAGTATCGCAAATCTTATTTTTAAGCTCAATGGTGTTGCAGATCAGCAGGAAAGAGGAATTCTTGGAAGAGCGATGGATATGGCAAAACATCTTGGAGTAGATCAGAAACCTATCCGATAAAAAAGCAAACTATATTATATTGTAAAACTCTCTTTGTATGATTTTCAATGATGCTTAGAGAGTTTTTTCTAAGAAAATAAATGGTTTAAAAAGCATTTTACAGTACGATGATAGTCTAAATCTAGCATCTAACATCTAATATCTCAAAATATGTCAGAACAATTAAATTCAGGGACATACGAAATTATACAAAACCGTCTGAATGAGCAGAAAAACGATCTTATTCTCAGGCTTTCTAAGTTAAATGAAAATCGGAAAGAAATTTTTGGCGGTGTAGATTTTTCACTCATAGCCAACGAAAGAATTTCTACAGAGCACAACTGCATAGCCAAAGACATTTTTTCGTTGAAAGATGTGCTGATTTTCGGATCGAATGCTCATCTGGGATTGCAGACGGAAATTAATGTTTCCGATGTTTTTTCGGTATATAAGATAAATAACAAACGTTTTGAACCTCAAAATGATTCATTAATTAATGATGAAATTTTCGTTGATGAATTTAAAAATTTATACAAATATTACAGAAATACATTCTTTGCACGTTTCCATTTTAACGAAAACTATCTGTATATGGTTTTTCAGTTATCAGAAAGTTCATCTGATATCAAAGCGTTCAAATGGCTGATAAAAGACGGTAAATTAACCTACATCGATTCTCGAAGTGCTTCGGAAGTAAACTATCCGCCGCAACATGGTTTTTCGTGGACAAAAGCAACCAGAGATATGCAGCGAAGCGGTAAATTTCCGCATGTTTCTTTAGGAGATAAGGTGTTTGTTGAATCTATTGGCGGAGATTTAACCATTAAGATTGAAGATAATACCGATACCGGAAAAGGAATTTATTCTGAGGATGTTATTCACAAAGATCAAAATCTGGATGATGCTGAAATTCATTTCTGCGATCTGGATAACTTGGTTTTGTTTAAAATTAAACCTTATCAGGAAACCGAAAGGTATTTTATTTACAATCATAAAGAAAAAACGGTTTCCAGAGTAGATACTTTAAAATATTCGGCAGTTTTGCTTCCCGAAAATCAAGGGGTTTTATTTTCGAATGGTTATGCTTTGCAGACGGGAGGTTTGAAGGTGATTTCTCAGGATGCCAACAGGCTTCATTATCTGAAAACGATTTCGGAGCCCAATGGTGAAAATTTCATGTATGTTTTCTACGATGATAAAACCAATAATTATCAGCTTATTTCATATAATATCATTTCTCAAACCATAGAAACGCCTATTCGTTGCAGCGGATTTTCTGTGTTGAATGATGGTAAACTTATTTATCTAAGAGAAAGTGTGGAAGCTACCAAACATCATTTGGCTCAAATCTGGCAGACTCCGTATTCTAAAGAAATGCTGCCCAATACAGAAAAGTCGAATACGCTTCTTTATAAAATAGGAAATAAGGATATTGTAAGAGTAATGGCAGAAAGCCAGGAGCTTATAACACTTTTGAATAAAAAAGATTCTTATAGCGGTTTGTATGATGATATTGTTAAGCTTTCTACCACAATTCTGGATGCATATTATTTTCTTGGAGATAAAGAGGTAGAAAATCTGGAACAGCCGTTAAAAGAAATAAGAAAAATTGCTCATTCTGCTATTAATGAATACGAAAAAGTTGTAGAGCAGAAAAAAAATACCGCCGAGGCTGTTGAAAAAATAAAAATTGCCTGTGAGAAAATTTTAGATGAAACTAAAAGAATCAGCTATTCTCAGCTTACGGAATATATCGATATGCTTTCTCAAATAAGGGTATTACGGGGAGAATTTACCGGAGCAAGAGATTTGAAATATGTTGATACTGCTATTCTGGATTCGTTAGAAAAATTATTGGCTGAAAGGTCAGAAGAACTTTCCAATGCTTGTGTTAATTTCCTGTTGCAGGATGATGCGCTGCTTCCATATCAAAACAGAGCACAGCAGATTTCAGAAAATATCATCAGTTTACAGAAAGCAATCGACGCAAAAACGATTGAAGAAGAAATCAATAATTTATCTGCACAGCTTGAGCTTTTGGTAGATATTGTCAATAATTTAAAAATTGAAGACACTTCACAGTCTACTCAGATTATAGAAAATATTTCGGTAATTTTTGCAAGATTAAATCAGGAAAGATTAGAACTTTCAAAAAGAAAAAGAGAAATTTCGGGAAAAGAATTATCTGCAGATTTTCAGGCACAAATGACTTTGTTTGACCAGTCTGTTATTAATTTTCTTGAGCTTTCTCAAACTCCAGAAAAATGTGACGAATATCTTACCAAACTTTCCATTCAGCTGGAAGAAATGGAAACAAAATTTGTCGATTTTGATGAGTTTATCCAAATAATTGAAGAAAAAAGAGAGGAAGTTTACGGTCATTTCCAAAACAAAAGAGTTCAGTTAACCGAATCCCGAAACAAGCGTACTCAAAGTTTATACGATTCTGCCCAACGAATTTTAAAATCTGTTCAGACAAAATCTGAGTCTTTCGATTCTGAAAATGAAATCAATGGCTATTTTGCGACCGATTTAATGGTTGAAAAAGTTCGTGATATTTCCCGACAGCTCATGGAAATGGAAGATTCTGCAAAGGCCGAGGAAATTCAGACTTTGCTGAAAACTTCGCAACAGGAATCGGTAAGAAAACTTAAAGATAAGAAAGAAATTTACGCAGACGGAGATCAAGTAATTGCTTTGGGCGATTATAAATTTGCAGTAAACCGTCAGAAATTAGATCTTACTTTAGTGATGAAAAATGCACAGTATTATTATCATTTAACGGGAACTGCATTTTATGAACCATTGAATTTTGAGGCGATTTCAGATTACAAAGAAGTCTGGAATCAGGAATATATTTCTGAAAATTCTAATGTAAAACGTTTTGAATATTTAGCTTGGAATATTTTTTCAAAAAATAAAAATATCAACACCGAAGAACAGAACCGAAATGCCATTCAGCAATTTATGACAGAACATTTTGGAGAAGGTTTAGTGAAAGGAATTCATGGTGAAGACGCTCTGAGAATTGTTTCGAAATTGCAGCAGATGCATAACGAATTGGGTTTGATGCAGTTTACCCCGAAAGAAAGAGCTTTAGGACAGTTATTTTGGTATTTCTTGAATCAGGAGAAAAAAGAATATTATCAAAAGCAGTTTGAAGCAGCAGATTTAATCTCGAAATCGTTTACAACAGATAGAGGTTTTCAGTATCTTAACGAAGAATTGTCGAATGAAATAAAAACTTTTGCTCAGAATCATCATCTTTTTGTGGATGTGAATTTTTTGAATGCAGCAATTTATTTAAAAAGAGAGAATAAATCTGCATTCTTGGTTTCGGAAAAAGCGGGTTCGTTGTACAATACTTTTTTAAGGAACTTAAAAGAAAAAGGAAAAGATTTAGAATTTATCGACCAGCTCAATGTTCTGAAACAATATCCTGCGGCTTGTTTTTCCATTGCTGAAAGTGCTTTAAATGCATTTTTATCAGGTTCACAATCGGATTTTGAAGATGAGATTAAGAAAGAAACAGCAGTATTTTTTGTCACTCAGAGCTTTAATGAAAAAAATATCCATCATGTTACTTATGAAATAGTTCTTAAAGAATTAAAATCATTAGAAAAAGAGGTAAATTATACTTTGAATTATTATGAATTCAGTTCACGTTTATCCAATTTCAATGAAGTGGTAGTTCCTAAATACAGACAATTTCAGGAGTTGAAAGCAAAATGGGTGAATGATAAAAAGAAAGCCCTGAAATTAGACACTTTCAAGTCTCAGGTTTTAAGCTCTTTTGTAAGAAACAGATTGATTAATGATGTATATTTTCCTTTAATTGGAGCTAATTTAGCCAAACAATTAGGAACTGTCGGAAACGACAAACGTACCGACAGAATGGGAATGTTGCTTTTGGTTTCGCCTCCGGGTTATGGTAAAACAACGTTAATGGAATATATGGCGGACCGAATGGGATTGGTTTTTATGAAAATCAACGGTCCTTCAATTGGTCATGATATTGTTTCCACAGATCCGAATGAAGCAAAAAATGCCGGTGCAAAACAGGAGTTGGGAAAAATGAATTTAGCTTTTGAAATGGGTGATAATGTAATGTTGTATCTGGATGATATTCAGCATTGTAATCCTGAATTTTTGCAGAAATTCATTTCTTTGGCAGACGGACAGAGAAAAATTGAAGGAATTTATAACGGCGAAAGTAAAACCTACGATTTACGGTCTAAACGGTTCTGTTTGGTAATGGCAGGAAATCCTTACACCGAAAGTGGTGATAAATTTCAAATTCCGGATATGTTGGCAAACCGTTCCGATACATATAATTTAGGTGAAATTTCCGGGAGTAAAGCAGAATTGTTTGATTTGAGTTTAATTGAAAATGCTTTAATGTCGAATGATTATCTTTCCCGATTGACGCAATACGGAATGGGAAATCTCTATAATTTGTACGACAGCATTCAGTCTAATTCGCCAAATGTGGATTTGGCTGGAAACTTCAGTTCAAACGAAATTTCCGATTTCAGAAAAGTGCTTGAAAATACTTTGAAAGTGAGAAATGTTGTTTTAAAAGTCAATAAACAATATATCGCTTCTGCTGCAATGTCCGATGAATACAGAAGTGAACCTTCATTTAAGTTGCAGGGATCTTACCGAAATATGAATAAACTTATTTCACTGATTCAGCCTATTCTGAAAGATGAGGAGATTATTCAGATTATTGTAAGTCATTACCAAAATGAATCCCAGACTTTAACTTCCGGAGCAGAATCTAATATGCTAAAACTGAAAGAATTAATGAATATTATTTCTGAAGACGAGAAAATCCGCTGGAAAGAAATAAAAGAAACTTTTGTTAAGAATAAAATGAGAAAAGGATTGGGTGAAAATGACCGTATGTCGCAAATTGTTGCATTGTTGGCACAATTCAGCGAAGGTCTGGATGGGATAAAGAATGTTTTAAATAAAGACTAAAAAAATACTACGCCGAAAAGCGTAGTATTTTTTTGTTGATAATTTTTTATAAATCTTTTTCAAATATTTTTTTCCATTTTGAGAAAGTGGTGCGGCTTATTTTGTGTTTTCTAGACATATAGCTCGTAGATAATCCGTGTTTTTTTTGATATTTTAGCAGTTTCAACATTGTTTTTTTATCGTAAGTTTTTAGCTGCTGATTAGTTTTTGCAGTTTCGTGTGTGGTTTTAAAAAGACTTTCATTAAGCTTTAAAATTTCTTCTGTAGAATTTAGCTTTTGAAGTTGCTCTCTAATTTTCGGGCATTCCAGCTTTTCAGGATACTTTATGCTCAAAAGATCATGATAAATTTTGTGGTAATTAGGTCTCATAAAAATATAATATTTTGATTTTGGTGTCAGCTTTTCTTTAAAATCCAGCGGTGAAGTGTGCTTTTTGGGATAGAATATTCTTTAATAACATCTGCTTGAGTCATTTCTCCGGATTCTATTCTGCCAAGAATAAAATCTTTAATTTCCTGCGTATAGATGTTTTTTCTGAATTGAGGAATGGAATCATTTTTTTTATCTGTTTTTCTGCCCACCGATGATGGTGGCGAATACAAGATTAAATGTGAAGTGTATAATCTGAAAAAATCGAACTCCAGAAGTTTGCTGAATCTTAAAAGAATATCGGTATCCAGTGAGGGTCTTTTGTATGTATCTTCTACGAAATCTTCGTCTTTCCCTAAGAAATTGCAGATTCTTTCCAAAGAAATTTCTTTACTTTCTACCATTTCTTTGATGTACTTCCCTATATGTATGTTTTTATATAACATTTTTATTAAAAACTGATTATTTTTAAATTTATCGTATTTAATAAAGTAATAGCGTGATTATGAAAGCTTTTAAATAGGGAAAGTGAATTATTATAACCTTAATTATAGATAATTATTTTAAAGCTGTATCATTCTTTTACAATATTAAATTTACATTCAACTGTAAAACTTTGATTTTCAGCATTTTGTGTTTGCGTGATTTGTGGTGTTAAAAGTAAGAATTATTTTTTTACTTCAAAATAAATTTTCAAATTTTATAGGGTTGTCTCTTTTTTGTGAATAAAAAAACTACCTTAAATTCTGATTTTCAATTAAAAAATATGCTTTTTAAAATTTAAAAAATTTATTAGTTGATGATAAAAGATTGCTTACCTGTTTTCAAATTTAAGAAAAAAATATTACAAATAAGTACTTTTTGTAATTATTAAATTATTAAAAATACTAATCATAAATTATTTTATATTTATGCATAAATATTTATGATTGAATTATATGATTTTTTAATAGATTTTAATCCAAAGAATTCCTCGAGACATGTCTCGGGGTGAAAAGAGGAAAAGTTTGAAAAACGGATGGTTTTTCATCAAACAAAAAAAATTAAATTCCACTAATACCTCGTGGGCTTGCCCCGGGGTTATTTATTTAAAAATAGTTTATTGTTTATGTTTTGTGGTATTATTATATTTCTTTTATATGCACATACATTGGTGGTTTATTAATGGTAATTTTACCACAGATATAGAACTTCTTTATTATTCTGATAGTTTTGTTGGTTTTTTAGAGTAGGTTGAATTTATATCATTTGTATTAATAATCAATTATTATTTTATTTATTGTAATTTATAATGGCTTCTCTATCAATATTTAATATTTCTCAAAAAATTAATCTCAAGAATGAACTTTTGGCGGGTCTTACTGTAGCGATGACTATGATTCCTGAATCTTTGTCTTTTGCAATTCTGGCAGGTTTGTCTCCATTAACCGGACTGTATGCCGCTTTTATGATGGGATTGGTAACTGCTGTTTTGGGAGGAAGACCGGGAATGGTTTCTGGTGGAGCGGGGGCAACGATAGTTGTTTTAATTGCTTTGATAAAATCTCATGGAGTGGAATATCTTTTCTCGGCTATTATTCTTGGTGGTCTTTTGCAAATATGTGTGGGCGTTTTTAAGCTTGGTAAATTTGTCAGGCTTATTCCTCAACCGGTAATGTATGGGTTTTTAAACGGCTTGGCGGTGATTATTTTCATGGCTCAGGTGGAACAGTTTAAAATTATAGATGCTAATGGTAATGCAGAGTGGATGCAAGGTTTGCAGTTTTACATCATGGCAGGTCTTACGATCCTTACGGTAGCTGTCGTTTATTTTTTTACGAAAATCACAAAGATTGTTCCTGCATCATTGGTGGCAATACTCGTTATTTTTGGGTTGGTGTCCGGTTTGGGAATTAAAACTAAAACTGTGGCAGATATTGCAAGTGTAAGCGGAAGCCTTCCTTCTTTTCATATTCCGTCTGTTCCTTTTTCTCTGGAAACTTTACAAATTGTTTTTCCTTATGCTCTGGTTATGGCAGGTGTGGGTCTTATAGAATCGCTGCTCACTCTTTCTATGGTAGATGAGATTACAAATACTAAAGGTAATGCCAACAAAGAATCTGTAGCTCAGGGCTTAGCAAATATAACCAACGGGTTTTTTGGCGGAATGGGCGGCTGTGCTATGGTTGCACAAACTTTGGTTAATCTAAATGCGGGTTCCAGGGCTAGAATTTCGGGCATTATTGCGTCTGTTACTATTTTAATTATCATTCTTGTGGGAGCTCCATTTATTGAGAAAATTCCTATGGCGGCCTTGGTTGGCGTAATGATGATGGTGGCAATAAGTACGTTTCAGTGGGTGTCGGTAAGAGTTGCTAATAAAATGCCCAAGTCCGATGTTTTTGTGGGAATTACTGTTGCACTTATTACCATTGTTCTTCATAATTTAGCTTTGGCGGTTCTGGTGGGTGTCATTATTTCTGCATTGGTCTTTGCGTGGGATAATGCGAAAAGAATTCGTGCAAAGAAAAGTGTAGACGAAAATGGGGTAAAGCATTATGAGATTTACGGGCCTCTTTTTTTTGGTTCGGTAACTGCTTTTGTTGAGAAGTTTGATCCTGAAAACGATCCCGAAAACGTGGTGGTGGATTTTAAAGAAAGTAGAATTGTAGATATGAGTGCTATTGATGCTTTAAATAAGCTATCAAAAAAATATGCTCAGCAAAATAAAAAACTGCAACTGAAACATTTAAGTGAAGATTGCAGAAGAATGCTTAAAAATGCAGAAGCGGTAATAGAAGTAAATATTCAGGATGATCCCACTTATAAAGTGATGCCCGAAAAATAATGTGAATTTCAGGAGGTTGAAGAAAAAATTCTTCCTGAATTACCGGAAATTTTGTAACTTACCTAAGTAGTTAAGGATAAGGATTTGTTAAAGGTAAAGCTAATAGCTTCTTGTCCTGAACTCAGGCTAAGTAAGATTTTTATATAAAGATTAATATGGAAAATCAGGAAAACGATTTTGAATTGGCAAACGAAAATAGTGGATCACAAAATTATCCTTCGGTGGTTATGGATAAGGATGGAAACGTAGATTTAAGCCGATTAAACGAAAAAGATCTTGAAAAATATACATCGGTTGCAGCATCTATAGAAGAGGGTAATGCATCGTCTGTAGTAAATTATGGTTCTGAACTTCAAAAAACATTAGCTAATCAGAGTGACAGTTTTTTGTCGAATATAAGAAAATCGAATTCAGAGGAAGTGGGTGAGTTGATTAATAATCTTTTGGTTGAGCTGAATTATATTGATATAGACGAACTTCAGGGAAATAAAGTGAAAGGGTTTTTAAGTAAACTTCCTTTCATGAAAAAGGTACTTACAGAAGTAGATAATCTTTTTGCAAAGTATGATAAAATAACGAATAATATCGAACAGATTTCCCATAAAATAAAGGCAGGAATTATTATTTCTACTAAAGATAATGCTGTTTTGCAGACGGTTTTCGATAGTAATATCAATTCCATTAAAGCTATTGAAGATTTGGTAATTGCGGGGTATGTAAGAATTCAGAAAGCTGCTGAAGAATTAGCTGAAATGGAAAAGAATGCCGAGCATTATGCAGATTATCAGATTGCTGATAAAAGAGATTTTATTTCACGATTAGACCGTCGGTTAGCAGATCTAAAAGTGGTGCGTTTTATTTTATTGCAGTCGCTTCCGCAAATCCGATTGGTGCAAAATAACAATATTTCGATTGCAGAAAAGGCTCAGACCATCCTCAATACAACTTTGCCGGTATGGAAAAATCAGCTTTCGTTAGCTGTTGCCATGCACAGACAACAGCAAAGTATTGAAGTTCAGCAAAAAGTTTCTTCTACAACTGAAGAAATTCTAAGAAAAAATGCAGAACGGCTTGGGGAAAATTCTAAAAATGTGGCAAAAGCTAATGAACAAACCATTGTTTCTGCTGAAAAACTCAGAGAAACTACAGGAATGCTTATAAATACCCTAAATGAGGTGAAAGGAATTCAGAAGCAAGGCAGCGAAAGTCGAAGAAAATTAGATCAGGATCTTCAAAATCTGGAAAATGAGCTTAAATCTGTAGTGAAAGGTAAACAATAAGCATAGGTAATCATAAGATTTCTTTTGAAGCAAAATTTACCAATATCATAAATTATAAACCGAAAATACTTACAATAGCTGTATCTTTACGGCTGTTGTTTTTTATGCAATAAATTTTTTATAGTGGATCAGCATCAGAATATTTTAGATATACACCCAGGTTTGGTATGGGGTTTTGCAGTAACGGTAGTTGTCATGTTACTTTTAGACTTGGGAGTTTTCAACAAGAAAAGTCACGAAGTTTCTTCAAAGGAAGCTACAATCTGGTCTGTGGTGTGGATTTCTCTTTCCATGATATTTTCAGGAGTAGTCTATTGGGTTTACAATTCGGATTTAGGAGCAGAAAGCCATGCGATTGCCGTAGAGAAGTTTACCCAATATCAGGCTGCGTATTGGATTGAGAAAGCACTTTCTGTAGATAATCTTTTTGTCTTTATTTTGGTTTTCGGCTTTTTTAAAGTTCCGAAATACCTGCATCATAAAGTTCTTTTCTGGGGGATTATCGGAGCGCTTATTTTTAGAGCAATTTTCATTTTTGCGGGAGTTGGTCTCATTAACCTCACTTATCTTCCCGAAATGGAAATTTTTGGAGAACCTGTAAAGATTAATGTCGTGATGGCGCTTTTTGGGTTGTTTTTGGTGTATGCAGGGATAAAATCCTGGGGTGGTGGCGACAAACATGAAGATGAAGATTACAGTAATACGCCCGGTGCAAAACTTATTAAAAGATTTTATAAAGTTGCAGATAAGTATGATGGAGACAAGTTTTTTACGATTCAGAATGGTGTAAAAATGGCAACGCCTTTACTGGTCGTAGTGAGTGTAATCGAATTTACAGATGTTCTTTTTGCAGTAGATTCTATCCCTGCGATTTTTGCCATTTCTAAAGATCCTTTTATATTATATACCTCCAATATTTTTGCGATTTTGGGTTTAAGATCCTTATATTTTCTTTTGGCGAATTTTATTCACATGTTTAGCAAATTGCCTTACGGTTTGGCAATTATTCTAACTTTTATTGGGTTTAAAATGCTTATAGCACCTTGGGTTCATATTCCGTCACCTGTTTCTTTGGGGATTGTGGGAAGTGTTTTAATAATTTCGGTTCTTTCATCCGTAATTTTCCCGGATAAAGAGCAGAAACATTAATTTTTTATTGATATTTCAGCAGTTTATTAATCTTTTTTCTAGCTTGTAAGGAAGTTTTGTACGCTTCATTTCTCAGCTGTTGAATTTTTCCTACGGGCTGAAGTATTTCAGCACTTTCAAAAGGATTGAAAGACAATAATTCATTTTCGCAGCTTTTAGGGTTGAGAATCGAGTTTTTGTTGAATTTAATTACTCCTAATTTCAAATATGGAGAATTTTTCCACTCCCGATGTAGTTTGTCAATGGGTTGGTTTTTTAAATCATAACAAAACTGTACAAGAACTTCAGCTACATATTCATTAGAAGCAAAAAAATTTTCGAGAGATTCTTTTACAGAAATTTCCTGCTCAAATTTTTTTGGTACTGAAACCGGACTGATTTTAATTTTAATCATTTTATCGTCAAAGCGATACGCTCCTACGGAATAAAAATCTGAAGAAAGAATAAAATCTTTTCTTTTCAAAAGTAAATTCCAGCAATGTTTGAAGAAAGAGAATCTTAAAATAGCATGAATATTACAGCCAATCTGTTTTAAGAGAGGTAAAATTCTAGTCCAGCCTTTTATCTGATAATGATTCATTGCGATAAGAATCTTCAAAAGACGAATTGGCGAATTTACGGGCAATAGTGGGAAATTAACCAATGGATAATTAGCAATGGTTTTATCTTGTTCGTTTTTTATTTTAAATGCAAATCCGTAAGCCGGAAATACATTTTTTTGATTGTTTATTTTGGGATTGGCATGGGAAAGTCTGGCTGTAACCGTATATTTTTCATCACCGAAAATTTTACGGAAATTTTCATCCAAATCTTTATTAATTATCAATTCCCCTTTCAAAACAGCATAAGTTTTGGCGTGTACATTTCTGGTTGCATATTCCACATCACTTAGCAATGCAGAGTTTTCTACAAAGTCGGATATGCTTTTTTTAGCCTTTTCTAAAATTTGTATTTCATTGTAAGAAAGTTTATCATAGTTTTTGCTGTACGATAAGGGTTCGCTCATTAATTAATCGGGTTTAAATTATAAAGTCATTACTGGCTTGTTCTTTCAAAATTTTTTTTTCTGATATTAAAATTTCAATAATACCGACAAGTTTTCAATTGTATGTTAATATATTATTAATCATTTTTGAATATTTGATGTGTTTTGTGATGAATACGTAAAAATGTGTTGATTTTTCTATTGTGTAGTATGGCATTGAGTAATGAATTCAATAATTTTATTTTTTTTAAATGTTTATCTGTTTTATTTTAAAGTTGAATACCTTATTATATCACAATTTTACATTCATACATAAACCTTATCTTTGCTAAAAAAGAAATTATGGGAGTAGCAGATATGTTATTTAAACGCAAAAAAGAACAGGCAGAAAAAAATCTGAAAGATGGAGCAGAGTACATGGCAGAATATGGTAAGAGAGAATCTGTTGTACAGTTACCAAGCGGACTGCAATATGAGATTATTACAGAAGGTGACGGCGAAAAACCTGGTCCAAAATCGATGGTAAAATGTCATTATCACGGTACGACCATTTCCGGAAAAGTTTTCGACAGTTCTGTAAAGAGAGGAACACCGGCTTCTTTCCCGTTAAATAAAGTTATTAAAGGCTGGACTGAAGCTTTGCAACTAATGCCTGTAGGAAGTAAATGGAAGCTGATTATTCCTCCGCATCTTGCTTATGGCGATCAGCAGATTAGCAAAGAAATTGGGCCAAACAGTACATTGGTTTTTATTGTTGAGTTGTTGGATATTAAATAATCTTTTTTTGAGCTATATTCAAAAAATTCAACTCTAACAGGGTTGAATTTTTTTGTTTTTATAAAAGTTTGTATATTTATTTTCAAAGGTTTTTATGAAGAAGCTTATTTTCATTGTATCGGTTTTATGTCTGTTTCAGTCCTGTGTTTCCAAAAAAAATCAGGCTATAAAGCAGAATATTCTCACTTTAAAAGACAGTTATTGCAAAGCGCCCTTCAAATATAATTATGAAAATAAACTGCCTTCGTATAATTCAGATTCTATTCTCAATGCGAATAAGCATCTAAAATCTATTTTTACAGATCAGAGTATTTTAATCCTCAATGCTTTAGATAATCTGGATGAGGTTGATGAAATTTTAAAACTAAAAAAAGATTCTTCTTTGCATTCTCAGGTTAAGGTTTTACAGTTGAAAAGTAAAATTAACAGTAAAATTACCATTGCCCTTACAGAGTTAGATGCGGTAGCTGCGGAATTCGACTGTGAAGGTGAGCGTGTAGCACAGATTGGTAATTATGTAGATAATCTTAACCAGTCTAGAAACAACAAACTTATTTTGTATTCTATTGCAGCAGGTGCGGTAGCTTCCATTGCCGGAGGAATTGTAAAAGATGAAGGATGGAGCAGTGCAATAGATATTACCGGAGGGGCTTTGGGAGCGGGTTTCGGCTTGGCTACACTCAACCCAAAAGGCAAAAAAGTAGAATTTATACACCAAAGAAATCTGTTGCGTGACATTTGGCATGAAAAACTAGAATCACCTAACTTTCCTCCATTTATTTGGTATATGTACACTGAGAAAAGATTTTCCAATAAAGAAGATCGGTCTATCATTCAGCACATGAAGGAAAGATGGCTTCATTATCAGTTTGATGATGATAAAAATGCAGCAGATCATTCTGTTATCTTTAATGATGGTGGCTTTTATAGATATAATGACCTTCAGAATCGTGCTGCAATGCTCAATCAAATGCAGTCTGCGACTAGAACCATCAATCAGACAATCAATTATTTACTTTTAGATTTGGATAAGTTGATTTTGTAAGAGAACTTCATCCAATTTTTTAAAAAGGAATTAATTTTAAATTTAATTGTAATTATTTTTGTTACATTTAAAAATTGTAGTATATTTGCATCATGAACAATACAAGATTTGCCACCGCAATACATATTATGACTCTCCTTGCGAAAGATTCGCAGGCGTGGTTAACATCCGATTGGATTGCCGGAAGCTTGAACGTAAATCCTGTTATTGTTCGCAAAGAATTGATTAATCTTAAAAAATCTGCTCTGGTAGAAAGCCGTCAGGGAAAAGAAGGAGGAGTAAGAATTGCTAAAAATCCTGATGAAATTTATATATCTGATATTTACGAATCGGTAAAAAATTCTGAAGTTTTGGGAAAGAAAAATCAGAACCCGAATCCTCTTTGCACTATCGGAAAAGACATCAACAAAAATCTTCAAATTTTATTCTGTGAAACAGATGAATTGGTTTTTCAGTTTTTGAAAGCAAAAAAATTATCAGATTTTACGGGGCAATTCCAATAAAAATTTTTTAAATATAAATGTAACAAAATATATTACAATTAATTAAAATTATCATTATGAGCAAAAAAGTAGCAGTAATCGGAGCAACAGGCTTCGTAGGAAAGCAAGTTGTAAATGAATTATCTAACAGAGGTTATGAAGTAAATGCCATCGCAAGAGATAGTTCTAAAATTGAAACGAAAGATCATGTAACGCCAATTAGTGCAGATGTAAATAACGTGGAAGAATTGGCAGAAGTTCTTAAAGGGAATGATGCGGTTATCAGTGCATTTAATGCAGGTTGGACGAATCCGAATTTGTATAATGACTTTTTGAACGGTTCAAGAAACATTGAAAAAGCGGTTGAAGAATCTGGTGTTAAAAGATTTATTACTGTTGGAGGTGCAGGAAGTTTGTTTATAGACGGACATCAATTGGTAGATGGTGCAGATTTTCCTGCAGATATTAAACCGGGTGCAACTGCCGCGAGAGATTACATGAACGAAATTAAAAAGAATGATACACTAGACTGGACTTTCTTTTCACCCGCGATTGAAATGCACGCAGGAACTGCAGGAGTGAGAAAAGGGACTTACAGAACGGCTTTAGAAAATCCTGTTTTCGATGAGAACGGTAGAAGTGTTCTTTCTGTGGAAGATGTAGCGGTAGCTTTAGTAGATGAGTTAGAGCAAAATAATTTTGTTAAAAAACGTTTTACAGCAGGATACTAAAACTAAGTTTATTTTTTGAGTTATTTAAATAAAAAGTTAGAAAAATCGGCGAAGCCAAAGGCGTCGCCGATTTTTTAATATTTTAGAATAAAGAATTTAATCAACTAAATGAATTTTTTTAACGTATTACATTCCCATAAACAATTTAGGATTTACCGGAATATTGTTTTTATGAACTTCATAATGTAAGTGAGGACCGGTAGATCTTCCCGAATTTCCTGATTTTGCAATTAATTGTCCCACCTTTATTTTATCATTTGTTTTAGCAATAAGTTGCGAAAGGTGACCATAAAGAGTTGCTAAACCATTTCCGTGAGAAATAATTACGCAGTTTCCGTATCCACTTTTCTGTCCAGAAAAAATTACTGTTCCTGCCGCAGTTGCCAAAACATCAGAACCTGATGGCAAAGCAATATCTAAACCTTTGTGAAACTGCATCTGATCTGGTTCTGCAGGAGCATTGTTTTTCTCAATATTTTTCTGAGGAGAAGGGTTTTTGTTGACTGCCATTTCAGGTGTAGGATTACTTGCTTTTGGAGTAACCAATACTTTTACTTCTCTTTTATTGCCGTAGCTGTCTGTAACTTCTATAATTTTTTCGTAAGGTTGGGCTTTTACTTCTGGTTTTGGTGTAGAAACGGGCGTGCTTACAGTAGATTCTGGCGATTTTACAGAAGCATAAGCTGTTTTGTAAGGGATAGGATTTTTTCTGATTCCGAAATTAGAAGATATAGATCCGCCACTGGGCATTCCCAGCGGAACATAAATTAATTTCTTCTGAAGATCCATTAAATATTGGCTGTAGCGGTTAGATTGCTTGGCAAGATAAATAGAGTTGGATATACTGTCCTGATCCAAAACCATCAGCTTTTCGTTAGGAATATTCTTTGCTTTTAGAAAAGAATTCAGCTGGGTAATCGTTTTATCTACCAAACCAAGATCAGATTTTATTTTCAGATAGTCTATACTGTCTTTCTCGGTGTTTATTTTTACCAGATTTACTTCATAGTTTTTGTCATCTTTTTCCGAAAATAATTTGGCTATTATGATGCTTTGAGCAAAAACGATGGTTAACAGGCTTCCTAAGATAAAAGTTACTTTCTTTTTGCTGCTTAAAAATTTCTTCATTTTTCTTTTTTAGAATTTAATAAAGGTTTTAAGGGGGCAAATTTAATTAAAAATAATTTTTTTCGATTATTTCCAATAAAATTCAGACCTCAAATAGGTGTAAACGTAATAATTTTAAAAAAATTGTATCAATAAGTTTTTTTTTCTCCTAAAAACTATCTCATTGCCATAATTTTTATATCTTATGGTTTTAATATATTTGCATTTCACATCATAATTATGGCGAAGAAGAAAAATAATTCAGACAACTCTGTGGGTAAAAATGCCAAAATAGATACTGCAGTTGGAGTTGTGGGAAGTGGAAGTTTTGCTACAGCAATTGTAAAAATGTTGGTAGAAAACTGCAAAACTGTTCATTGGTGCGTGAGAAATGAATTTGTAAAAGGAGCCATAGAACTCCGCGGTCATAATCCTACTTATCTCACGGCGGTAAATTTTAATCTGAAAAGTCTTAAGCTTACCACAGATATTAATGAACTTGTAACAGCTTGTGATATTGTGGTTTTGGCAACACCTTCCATTTATTTAGCAGATACTATGGAAAAAATGAGTTGTGATTACGGCAATAAAATTTTTGTCTCTGCCATCAAAGGGATTATTCCTAAAGTTAACGATGTGGTGGCTCATTATCTAAAAGAAGAGTTTCAGATTGGTTTTAGAAATCAGGCGGTAATTGCAGGCCCTTGTCATGCAGAAGAAGTTGCGATGGAAAGATTATCTTATCTTACATTGGCAACCGTTGAAGATGAAGTTTCACAGAAATTGGTGGATATTTTTAATTCAGATTTCATTAAAGTTCATTCCAGTAAAGATATTTTAGGGAATGAATACAGTGCAATTCTAAAAAATATTTTTGCAATTGGAGCGGGAATCGCTAGTGGTTTGGGTTATGGAGATAACTTTACAGCAGTTTTTGTTTCTAATGCTATTCGCGAAATGGAGATTTTTCTTGAAGCAATTTATGAAGCACCAAGAGATGTTAATGAAAGTGCTTATTTGGGAGATTTACTGGTAACTGCATATTCATTGTTTTCAAGAAATAGAAATTTAGGAAACTTAATAGGGAAGGGTTATACGGTGAAATCTGCCATTCAGTCTATGAATATGGTTGCCGAAGGTTATTATGCAGCAGACTCCATTTATAAAACAGCAAAAGATAAAGGTTTAAAACTTCCTATTATAGATACCATTTACGGAATTCTCTATGAAGGAAAAAATGCCGAAAAACAATACAAAAAATTAACAGCAAAACTCAATTAAACCTGTAAATATTGAATGTTACAGACTGCAAAAGTTTGTCTTTAATATTGGCATGATAAAAGTCTTACTATTAATGAATCTTTTTAAAAATAATAAAATTTATCTTTAGTGAGCGAAGAATGATAATGAAATTCTATGGATAAATTTATAAGTGCTGAAGAAGCTATCTATACTGTAAAAAGTGGTAACCGTGTATTTTTTCATGGTAGTGCCTGTACTCCTAATTACCTGATTGATGAGTTGGCAAGACAATCTCACCGGTTAGAAAATGTAGAAATAGTTTCTATTACCCAACAAGGGAATGTAGAAGTGGCAAAACCTCAGTATAAAGGTAGTTTTTTTGTTAATTCTCTCTTTGTTTCATCTCCAGTGCGTGATGCTGTAAACTCGGATAGAGGAGATTTTGTTCCTGTTTTTTTAAGTGAAATACCTATCCTGTTCAGAAAAAATATTCTACCATTAGATGTTGCGTTAATTACGGTTTCTCCGCCAGATAAACATGGTTTCTGTACTTTAGGAACTTCTGTGGACGTGGCAAGAGCGGCTGTAGATACGGCAAAAACAATTGTAGCTATAGTAAATCCTTTAATGCCAAGAACCCATGGCGATGGGATGATTCACATGAGTAGAATTCATAAAATGGTATGGCATGAAGAAGAACTTCCGACGGTAGATTATGGAGCAAAAGTTAGGGCTGAAGAAATGCAGGTGGGAAGAAATGTAGCAGAATTAATCGAAGATAAGTCTACTCTGCAAATGGGTATAGGGACAATACCGGATGCTGTTTTGAAGTGTCTTGGAAATCATAAAGATTTAGGAATTCATACCGAAATGCTGAGTGACGGTGTGGTAGATTTAATTCAGAATGATGTTATTAATAACAAATATAAAGGCTATAATGACAATAAAACGATAACCAGTTTCTGTTTTGGTACACGAAAATTGTACGATTATGTAGATGATAATACTGTTTTCTCGTTTGATGATGTAAGTACGGTGAATTTTCCTATCAATATCATGAGAAACAAGAAAATGGTTGCCATTAATTCTGCAATTGAAATTGATCTTACCGGTCAGGTTTGTGCAGATTCTATCGGTACCATGCAGTATAGCGGAATTGGCGGACAAATGGATTTCATGCGGGGTGCGGCACTTAGTGAAGATGGTAAACCTATTATTGCCATCACTTCCAGAACGAAAAAAGGCATTTCCAGAATTGTACCTTTCCTTAAACAGGGAGCGGGTGTTGTAACAACAAGAGGCCACATCCATTATGTGGTTACCGAATACGGAACTGCATATCTATACGGTAAAAATCTACGCCAGAGAGCGCAAGAACTCATAAGTATTGCTCATCCTGATGATCGGGAAATGTTGGAAAGAGCAGCTTATGAAAGATTTAATTCAAATTAATTCTCTGCATTAAGTGATTTGGTCATCTTTTTGTTCAGAAATTTTTATAGATAATATTTTTGAAAACAATTTATAATTCAATAAAAGAAGATATTTTAAAACATTCAAAAGTGTCTAATTCTGTATTGGGCAATTCTTTTGAATGGAAAAGAAGTCATTTTGTTATTTTATCTGAAATAATTAAAAATGAACTTGCAACTTCTCCTGTACTTAAAGATGGTAAAAAGTTTGAAGTAGGAAATACGATTTCTCATGTTACTTTACAACGTTTTTTTGAAAATGAATATCATGAAAAAACGCATAATGATCTTCGGTTTTTAAAAACTCTGGATAAAATATGCATTTTTTTGGGTTTCAAAGATTTGAATTCATATATAGAAAACTATAAAAAATCTTCAACAAATTCTAATAAGTCTATTTCTGATAATATTACAGAGGATATTGTTTATCGTTATTGTGCAACAGTTTTTGAACTTTACAAAAATTTTCCGGTTCTGAAGATGGAGTTGTTTGATGATTTGGTTTTTGATAATTCTCCCTTTAAAGAGCGTGCATCACTATTCAGTAAAGAGCTTTGCGAAAGAAAATTTGAATTGATTACTAAAAATAATCGTTCCAATTATGAAGTTTTTGATATTAATGTTCTTACCGACGAGCCCGATAAAAAAATTTTAGAAGCACAGGAATTTTGGAATCTACTCTTCAAAGTGGGTGAATCTGGGGAAGAACATTTCGTTAATCAGCTAAATATTCAGATTTATTTTATTCGTAAAATTGATAACGAGTGGAAAATTTGGGATAATTATAACCCTGATGCCGGAGTGTTGAATAATAAAAAGTAAAAGCCGTAATTAATTACGGCTTTTTTAGATTTAAAATAATTTCTCTTCAACATCTATCTTCTTTTACAAATGTATTATTTTAAATCTATTAATATTAAACTTAAAATAACTTAAAAAAAACTTTTAAATTTTTTGTTTATTTCGTAAATGTGTATCCTGTTTTTCTACATTATTTATTATTTGCAGGAATTTTGTAATTTGCAATCATAATAAAAGTAAAAATAGAAAATATGTCAACACTCACATTTGCCGAGAAAATTGCTCAGGCAGAAAATTTTTTGCCAATCAACGGAACAGATTATATCGAATTTTACGTAGGAAATGCAAAGCAGGCTGCACATTTTTATAAAACAGCATTCGGATTTCAGTCTTTAGCGTATGCTGGCCCGGAAACCGGTGTTAGAGATCGTGCTTCATATGTACTTCAGCAGGGAAAAATCAAATTGATTCTTACTACAGGCTTAAAATCTGACTCTCCCATTAATGAGCATGTAAAAAAACACGGAGATGGAGTGAAAATTTTAGCACTTTGGGTGGATGATGCTTATTCAGCATTTGAAGAAACTACAAAACGAGGGGCTAAATCTTATTTGGAGCCGGTTACTTTAAAAGATGAACACGGTGAAGTAAGAATGTCCGGAATCTATACTTACGGCGAAACTGTTCACATGTTTATCGAAAGAAAAAATTACAGCGGAACTTTTATGCCAGGTTACGAAAAGTGGGAAAGCGATTATAATCCTGAAGAAACAGGTTTGCTTTATGTAGATCATTGTGTAGGAAATGTAGGTTGGGACAGAATGATTCCTACCGTAGAATGGTACGAAAAAGTAATGGGATTTGTAAATATTCTTTCTTTCGACGACAAACAGATTAATACAGAATATTCTGCTTTGATGTCTAAAGTGATGTCTAATGGGAATGGATACGCAAAATTTCCTATCAACGAACCCGCTGAAGGTAAGAAAAAATCTCAGGTAGAAGAATATCTGGATTTCTATGAAGGAGAAGGAGTTCAGCATATTGCAGTAGCAACTAAAGATATTATACATACTGTTACAGAACTGAAAAAAAGAGGAGTAGAATTTCTTTCGGCACCTCCGGAAGCTTACTATGACATGGTTCCTGAAAGAGTTGGGCATATAGATGAAGATTTAAAAAAGTTACAGGATCTTGGTATATTAATTGATCATGATGAGGAAGGATATCTCCTTCAGATTTTTACAAAACCTGTAGAAGACCGTCCTACATTGTTTTTTGAAATTATCGAAAGACATGGAGCTCAGAGTTTCGGGGCAGGAAATTTCAAGGCATTATTTGAAGCCTTAGAAAGAGAGCAGGAAAAAAGAGGGAATCTTTAAAATTAATTTATAATACAAAGTTTTGTCAGGATTAAAGTCTTGGCAAAACTTTTTTTAATACCACAATAATGAAAAAACTTTTTATCGGGATGCTTTTTTGGGTAAGTATTACTTCTTTTGCTCAAAATTACAGTGCTATTAACGATATTCTCACTTTGTTTGAAGAAAAGAGAGGAATTAATCAAAATCTTGAAAATCTAAGTGTAGACAATAAAAAATTTGTACTGATAAAAGATTTTCCGGATCATACCGAAAGAAGTTTTATCATTATAAAAGGTAAAGATGCAACGTATGTTGAAATGTTTGATGACAAATCTAACAACGAAACTACTTCTAATGTTTTCAGTGGAGATATTCTCAGAAAAAAGAATATTGTTTCTTTAAGAGCAGATAAATTAGAAGGAAAGAAAATTCCTATTCCTGTTACCAAAACACTTCTTCTTACGAAGCAAAAAGAAATTCTTTATCTTATAGATATCAACTCCCGCGAACGTTGGATTGACGAAAAAGCGTATTCAAAAAAATAAAAAAACAGATTCTGTTTTTAAGAATCTAAAACTTTAAGAATTATGAAATCATTTGTAGAATATTCATCAGAATCAGACTTCTCTATCCATAATATCCCATTCGGTGTTGCCGTTTTCAACAAAGAATTTATTGCATGCTGTACCAGAATCGGCGATCAGGTAATCGACCTTGCAACATTGTACGACTTGGGATATTTTGAAGAAATAGATAGCTTAGACGATAATATTTTCGAAGCCTATACTCTTAACGAATTTATTGAATTAGGTAAACCGGTTACTAATTTGGTTCGCCTTAAATTACAGGAATTACTGTGCGAAGGCTCTACACTTTCTAAAGACGAAAAAACAATTGAAGAAGCTTTCTATAACCTCGATGAGGTAAAAATGATGATGCCTGTTCATATTCCGAATTACACAGATTTTTACAGCAGTATAGAACACGCTACCAATGTCGGGAAAATGTTCAGAGATCCTGCAAATGCTTTGCTTCCCAACTGGAAACATCTTCCTGTAGGCTATCATGGTAGGGCATCTTCAATAGTAGTTTCAGGGAGTGAAATAAACCGACCTAAAGGTCAGATGAAACCTGCAGATGCAGATAAGCCAGTATTTGGAGCGTGTAAACAGCTGGATTTTGAGTTGGAAATGGCATTCATCATCAATAAAAATACAGAAATGGGCGAAAGTATCTCTACTAAAGAGGCAGAAGATGCCATTTTCGGAATGGTTATTTTCAACGATTGGTCTGCAAGAGATATTCAATCTTGGGAATATGTTCCGCTAGGACCATTTTTAGCGAAAAATTTCGGTTCGTCTGTTTCTCCTTGGGTGGTAACTCTGGAGGCTTTAGAACCATTCAGAACAGCTTCGCCTACCCAAGATCCGGAAGTTTTAGATTATTTAAAATTTGAAGGAGATAAAAATTATGATATTAATCTTGAAGTGTATCTGCAACCTGAAAATGGTGAACATAATTTAATTTCTGAAAGCAATTATAAATTCATGTACTGGAATATGACTCAGCAATTGGCTCATCATACCGTAAATGGCTGTAATCTTGAGGTTGGAGATATGTATGCTAGCGGAACTATTTCTGGAAGCGATCCAAAATCTTTCGGTTCTATGCTGGAATTAACCTGGAGAGGGCAAAATCCTATCCAGTTAACAAATGGGGAAGAAAGAAAATTTATTAATGATAATGATACGGTAACCATGAAAGCTTGGGCAGAAAAAGACGGAGTGAGAGTTGGTTTCGGAGAAGTTTCAGGAAAAATTATTCCTACTAAATAAAGGTAATACCATCTTAGGATTATTATAATTCTAAAAAATATTTTTTTTAAAATTGATTAATGATAGAATTAATATCAGCATGAAAACTATTATTCCATCCGAAATTACTCCCGTACAATTACAGACTGTTATGCAGACAGCAGTTTCTCCGCGTCCTATTGCTTTGGCTTCTACCATAGACAAGGAAGGAAATCCTAATCTGTCTCCGTTCAGTTTTTTTAATATGTTTAGTACTGTTCCTCCGGTTTTAATTTTTTCACCTTCCAGAAGAGTTCGAGATAATACGACAAAACATACTTTAGAAAATGTGCTGGAAACTTCGGAAGTAGTTATTGGGACGGTAAATTTTCCTATTGTTCAGCAGATTTCATTGGCGTCTACAGAGTATGGTGATGGTGTTAATGAGTTTATTAAATCTGGACTTACCATGAAAGATGCAGATTTGGTGAAGCCCAAACTAATTAAAGAATCTCCAGTAAATTTTGAATGTAAGGTTTTAGAAGTTAAATCTTTGGGAAACTCAGGCGGAGCCGGTAATTTGGTGATTTGCGAAGTTGTTAAAATCCATATTAGAGAAGAATATTTGGATGAAAATGGTAATCTCAATCAGGCAAAATTAGATATGGTTGCAAGATTGGGAGGAAACTGGTATTCAAGAAACAATAAAGCTAATCTTTTTGAAGTTCCCAAACCTTTGGTTACGAAAGGAATAGGATTCGATTTGCTTCCTAATTCTGTAAAATACAGTAAAGTTTTTACAGGTAATGATTTGGGAATGCTTGCAAATGTGGAAGAACTTCCATTTGGAGAATTTCATGAAGATGAAAATATACACCATTCTGCACAGCAGTTTCTTATTCAAAATAATGTTGAAGAAGCCTGGAAAATTTTAATGAAATAATCTTTTATACAGGAAATAATACAATAAATGGCTTGAGAGAATCAAGCCATTTTTATTTCGTCATAATTTCTGAAGCCGTTCAGGAAATCTTTAACATTCATTCTTTTTTTACCTTCAAGCTGCAATTCTAAAGGATAATAAATACCGTCGTTTGTATAAATTCTGAATTCATTCTTAGAAATTTCAAGGCTTCCTGCATTTTTACTATGATTTAAAATTTCATATTTTCCTCCGAAAATTTTTAAACCTTTTTCTTCTTCAGCAATATGTATGGTTGTAAAAGCGGCAGGGTAGGGAGACATTCCCAAAATAAACTGGTGAATTTCTTTAGAATTTTTTTTCCAGTCTATTTTTGTATCATCTTTAAAAATTTTAAAGGCATTTTTAGGAAATTCAACTTGGGGCTGAGGTTTTTCTTCAATAGAATTTTCTGCCAACCCGTCTAATGTTTTTACTACAAGATCGGCTCCCACAGACATCAGTCTGTCGTGCAGACTTCCGGCATTTTCATCAGGTAAAATCTCCAGCTCTTCCTGAAGTAGAATATTACCTTCATCTATTCTTTCATTAATGAAAAATGTTGTAACACCTGTTTTTTTCTCGCCATTAATAACGGCATAATTAATAGGAGCAGCACCTCTGTAATCGGGAAGTAAAGAGGCATGAAGATTAAAAGTTCCCATTTTAGGCATTTCAAACAAAACTTTAGGCATCATTCGGAATGCTACAACCACAAATACATCTGCATTTAAGTTACGAAGCTCATCAAGAAATTCAGGATTTCGAAGTTTTTCTGGCTGAAAAACCGGAATATCATTTTCTACTGCAAAAATTTTCACGGGAGACTGATTGATTTTCTGCCCTCTTCCGCTTGCTTTATCTGCTACGGTTACTACACCCACCACTTTATGATGAGATTGATGAATGGCTTTTAATGAATTTTTCGCAAACTCTGGAGTTCCTAAAAATACAACTTTCAGTGATTTCATGCTGCAAAGATAAAAATCTTGATTTACAGTGGGAAATTCTATGATGCGAATTTCTGCGAATCGTTGATAAATAAATTAAGTTAAAGAATAAGTTCTGAAATTCAGCATTTTTACTTTTCCAGAATCTAAAAGATAAATAAGGTGTTCTAATATTTTTTCTTTTGCCTGAAATTGAAGCTGAACAGAAATTTCTTCAATAGTCGATGCTTTTTTACTTAAAACTTTTACAATATCGTCAGAAATATCTTTACCGAATAGCGTTCGTTTATTTTTCTCACAAACAGTACATTGTCCGCAGTTTTTTGTGTTTTTTTCTCCAAAATAAGATAAAATAAGCTTCATTTTGCAATATTGGCTGTCTTCTACAAAAAATTTCATCTCTTCCCATTTTTGTATCTTATTTTTTTGGATGTGTTCAAAAAGTTTCCAGTAAATTCCGCTATTGGCTCTTTCGTCCCTCGGTTTTAGAAATTTTACGCTTGCCAATGCCCCATCAATATATTCAAGATAGTTTTTCTGCTGCATTTCCTTTAATCTTTCTTTGAGCAAAGGGACGCTTACTCCAATTTTATTGCTCACATTCTGTTCGCTGAACATCACTTTATGGGTTGTAATGCCAGAAATGGAGCGCAAAAGTAATTCTATAAAATAAGCATCTTTTGCAGGGAGCTGATCTATTTCCTCTGCATTCATCAGAAGTTCTACAGAGGAAAGACTTTTGTTGTTATTGTAAAAAATAATTTCCTGTGTATGAAGAAAATTCAAAACATTTTTAATTTTTGCTGTAGAAAGTTTTGTAAAATTCTGTATTCCTGAAGTGTTGAGCTGAAATACCTTCTCCGGAAGTTCAAATTCAGCAACTTGAAATTTAGAATATAAATAGCTTATAATTTTTAAAAATTCTGCTTTGTTGGGAATCTGATTTTTTAAAATCTGATCGAAATTGCTTATTTCCTGCTTATTCCAAAGCATAAAAGCAAAACTTTTTTTTCCGTCTCTTCCTGCTCGTCCAATTTCCTGATAGTAGTTCTCTATAGATTGTGAGGGCGAAAAATGAATGACAAAGCGGACATTATCTTTATCAATCCCCATTCCGAATGCATTGGTGGAAATTAAAATATTTTTATCGCTATTGTTCCAGAAATTTTGTTTTTCGTGTTTTTCTTTTGTTGTAAGACCGGCATGATAGAAATCTACATTCTGCATCTTATTCCGATGAAGATATTCTGTAAGCAATTCTGCTTCTTTTCTCGTTCTCACGTATATAATTCCGGATTCTTTGGCGTACTGCAGAATATGGAAAACTTTGAGGTATTTGTCTGATATTTCTTCAGAGAAAATTTTAATGTTATCTCTTCTAAAGCTTTTCTGGAAAACAACAGGTTTTTGGAGATCCAGTTTATTTTTTATCTCTTCCAAAACTTTTGCCGTTGCCGTTGCCGTTAAGGCTAAACAAGGAATTTCAGGATTATTTTTTCTGAAATCTTTGATGTTTTGATAGCTTGGTCTGAAATCTTGCCCCCATTCTGAAATACAATGTGCTTCATCTACTGCAATAAATGAAAGTTCTATTTCTGCAATATTTTGTAAAAACTGTTTATTGGTAATTCTTTCCGGAGAAATGTACAGTAGTTTAGTTAGTCCGTCTTTGCATCGGTTATAGATTACTTCAGCATCAAATTCGTCCAATTCTGAGCTAAGATATTCAGCTTCAATTCCTCTAAATTTTAACTGGTTTACCTGATCTTTCATTAACGCAAGTAAGGGCGAGATAATTAGGCAGGTTCCCTGCTGTAAAAGTGCAGGTAATTGATAGCAGAGAGATTTTCCCGCTCCGGTTGGCAATAAGACTAAAGTGTCTTTTCTCTGAATGATTGAATCTATAATTTGTTCCTGACTTTCACGAAAATAATCGTAACCCCAAAAGTGTTTTAGGGTTTTATTTTTTAGTTCATTAAAATCCTGAGAAAAAATCATAAGGTAAATGTAAGAAAAGTATTTAAACAAAAAAAGCCACGCATTACGTGACTTTTTATATGAATAAAATAATTTTAAAATTATTTAGCTTCGAAATAAACCCTTCTATTTGCTCTGTTTTTCCATTCAGGGCATTTAGTTGCTGGATCACATTCTGGGTATTTTAGGTCTTTTTTACCTCTACCTACAGCATTTAATTTGGATGCATTTACTCCGTTGCTGATTAAGTAATTTTTAACACTGTTCGCTCTTCTTTCAGAAAGTTTCTGGTTGTACTCTTCAGATGCTCTTGTATCTGTTGCACCGATAACTGTATAAGAACCGTTAGAAGAATTAATATAGCTTACAGCATTATTAAGAATAGGAGTATTGTTTGGTAAAATTCTGTCAGAATTCAAATCAAATTCAATTCCTTCAAGATTCATTTCATTAACAACAACTGGTCCTGTAGCAGGTGGTGCAGTAGGAGTAAGTGGACATCCTTGGTTTTCTACCGGTCCTGGAACTGTTACACATTTGTCGTAAAGGTCTATTACACCATCTAAATCTGTATCCAGAGCAACCCCTGCACCATCTACTCTTGCACCAGCAGGAGTGTCAAGTTGTCTGTCCCAATCATCGCAAACTCCGTCGTTATCAGCATCTCCTTTTTTACAAACTTCGATATCCTGATTTTTATTAGCTAACACATCAATTTTGTAATATAATTCTTGAAGAGGATCATGCCACATTAAATGAGATTCGTGTTTTCCCAATTTTAAAGACATCCCAACTGTTGCATTGAAGAAATTATCAGAAACTTGTTCTTCACGCTGATTAATTGCGCTATACTGTGCACCTCCACCATCAAATTCATCATCACCCGTATAAACGTACATTAATCTAGTTTCCAGATCAATTCTTCTGTTAACTTTAAATTTAAGACCTGCACCTGCCTGAGCAAACAGAGATCCAAATTTAAAAGGTTTTACTTCGGTCATCAATCTTTGTCCATTAGCATCTTTCTGATAAGCTCTGTAAGCTAAAGTTCCTACACCTGCATAACCGTGAATTGCCCATCTGTTAGTCGACTTATTATCAACCCTTCTTAAAAGATTTGATAAGTTAATATCTCCCAATAAAGATATTGCATCATATTGTGTTCTTGCTCCAACTAAGCTTAAATCTGCAGGAGCAGCATCTTTTGTATTAAACCAACCTTGTCTTGTTTCTCCTCTGTCATATTGTAAATTGATGCCGAAAGCATGAGTAATTGCCTTATCAATACTTACATAAGCAGAATATCCGAATAAGTTTTTTCCGTTACCATTTTTAATAGACGTTAAATCTGCAGATTGCATCAATGGTACTCCCACACCAGCAGAGATCGACCAATCGTTGAATCTTTTAGATTTTTGCGTAAATGGTGAAACATTTGCAGAACCTGAAGAAAATGTATTAGGATATTGATCGGAAGATGTTGTATCTTTTAAGTCTTGTGCAAAGCCTACTGTAGGAACAGCTAATGCTAATGCAACTATTGCTAAACTTAATTTCATAGTGTATTTTATTTAGTTATATTAATTGGTTTTAGGGTGATGTATTATTTAATAGGACATCCATTATTTTCTGGAGAACCAGGAACTGTTACACATTTGTCGTAAAGATCTATAACGCCGTCAAGATCCATATCCAGAGCAACACCTGCACCATCTACTCTTGCTCCTGCAGGAGTATCGAGCTGTCTGTCCCAATCATCACAAACACCATCATTGTCTTTATCACCTGATTCGCAAACAACAAACTCCTGTGTTTTGTTTTCTAAAACGTTTGTTTTATAATAAACTTCTTGTAAAGGATCGTGCCAAGCAAGGTGAGAAATATGTTTTCCTAATTTAAAAGATACTCCTAAATTTACTGTTAACATGTTATCGGATCTTTTATCGTTAATCATGTTATATTTAGAATTGGAACTTTTTGGATCGTAATCATGAGGACCTGCATATCCGCCGCCATCAAATTCATCGTCACCGCTTATAATATACATTGCTCTCGCTTCTATGTCAATAAGTTGAGAAACTTTAAATTTCAGTCCGGTTCCGAATTGATAATAAAGTGAATTGATATCTAGCTTTTGATCAATGAATAAAGGAACTCTTCTAGGGTTAGTACTCCATCTGAATTCATCATTATCATGTAACGAAGTATTAAAATTTTGAAATCCTAATCCTCCATAAGCATGAAGTGCCCATCTGTAAGGAGAATGATTGTCTACTCTTCTTAAAAGATTTGAAAGATTTAAGTCTCCCATTACAGCTATTTGGTTGTATTTAGTTTTGGCAACACCAACACCTGCCAATTGCCCACGAAGACCATCCTGCATTCCTTTTTGGTTGGTTTCTCCTCTTTGATATACTATGCTAACTCCGAAAGTATGAGAAATTTGTTTGTCAATACTTACATAAGTGTTATATCCCCAGTTGATCTTCCTATCATAAAAGGATGTAAGATCCGCATTAGTCATAAAGGCACCTCCACCACCTACAGAAATAGCCCAGTCATTAAATTTTCTTGCCTTATTATCAAATCTTTTAATATCTGCAGATCCTGAAGAAAAGGTATTAGGGAACTCATTAGTAGAATTTACGGCGATACTGTCCTGTGCATATGTTGCAATAGGTAGAGCGGCCAATAATAATAAACCTAATTTCATACAATATGTTTTATTTGTTGTTTTTAAATAATATCTTTTAATAGAATTTTAGAAAATTCTCGTTCATTAAGATGTCTCGTGTGAGGGATTGTTAATCTTTCTGATGAGAATTTCAATTCATTAAACTTCACTATATCAATGTCAATAATCCTGTCAGTGTAAACTTTTGAAATTGTTGAGTCATTTATTCTACCCATGGTAACTTCAATTCTTTTCACATAATCAAGCAGTTGAACAGGTGATAAGTGAGTCTGTATTATCGTTGCAATATTACAAAAAATATTAGAACTGGCAAACTCTACGGGCTCTGATAATAGATATTCACTTTTTCTTAAAATAGTACATTTCTGTTCTAATGCTTCAAGGGCTTTATCTATATTATATTTTGTATCCCCAATATTACTTCCGAGTAACAAAACCACTGTATGTTGCGACATATTGAAAAATGATTGTTTATGAAGGGTTTCTTTAAAAATGTATTAGCAAATATAGTGGCTATTGTCATACTATGCTTCGTATTTTTCTTCTTTTTTATCATAATGATTGCTTTCGGATCTATGAGTAGCAGCGAATCTGTAAGCGTGAAGAAAAATTCTGTATTAACCATTAATCTTAAAACGGATATTATAGATAGTCCTACCGAAGAAAAACAGGATATCTTCAATATTAAAAATAAAAACACAAACATTCTTATTTACGATGCAATAGAGGCTATTCATAAGGCAAAATCTGATGATAATATTAAAGGAATTAGTATTGAGGTAGATCATCTGAATGCAGGAATTACCCATATTGATGACTTACGTTCAGCAATAGAGGATTTTAAAAAGAGTGGGAAGTTTGTATATGCTTATGGGAACGGAGTTTCTCAGGCATCGTATTATTTGGGTTCAGTTGCCGATCAATATTATTTGAATCCTTCGGGAGGTATTGAGCTTAAAGGTCTTGCTACCGAAGTTACTTTCTTTAAAAATTTTGCTGAAAAATACGGAATCGGAATCGAAGTTATCCGTCATGGGAAATATAAAGCAGCGGTAGAGCCATTCCTCAGAAATGAAATTTCTCCCGAAAATAAAGAGCAGTTAAGCACTTTACTTAATGATATTTGGGCAAATACTTCATCGAAAATTGCGGCTTCAAGAAAAATGAGCTCGGAGGATTTTAAAACAGCAGTAGATAGTTTGTATGGTATGATCCCAGATTTAACCTTGAAATATAAACTGGCAGATAAGCTTATTCAGAAGACGGAATATGATGATATTATCAGAAAAAAACTTAACCTTTCAGAAAAAGATAAACTCAATAAAATATCTTTACACAAATATGTGGATTCTTTTAAAGATAAAGATTCTGATAGCGAAAAAATTGCAGTTTTATATGCTTCGGGTTCTATAAACAACGGAGATGAGTATAACGAGATTTATTCCGAGAAATATGTTAAGTATATTAAAGAACTTCAGGATGATAAAAATATTAAAGCTGTTGTACTGAGAATTAATTCTCCAGGCGGAAGTGCCAATGCATCAGACGAAATATTATTTGAACTTCAGCAGCTGAAGAAAAAGAAACCTCTCATTGTTTCTTTTGGAGATTATGCGGCTTCCGGCGGTTATTATATAGCGATGGCAGCAGATAAAATTTATTCTGAACCTAATACTCTTACTGGTTCTGTCGGTGTTTTCGGAGTTCTTCCATATTTTAAAGATATTGCCAATAAAAACGGTATTCGCTCAGATATTGTTGCTACAAATGCCAATTCTGCATTTTATTCATCACTTCAAGGTCTTACTCCTTATGGTGTAAATATGATGACTAAAAGTGTGGAAGGTACATATAAAAGATTTGTATATTTTGTTACTCAAAACAGGAAAAAAACTTTTGAACAGATAGATAATGTCGGCGGAGGTAGAGTATGGAGCGGAACAAGTGCTAAGAATATTGGTCTGGTAGATGAATTGGGAACCTTGCAGGATGCTGTAAAATTCGCAGCTCAAAAAGCTAATTTAAAGTCTTATAGTGTAGATTCTTATCCTAAAGCATTGAATGCTTTCGAAAAGTTTTTCGGAAATATGGATGAAGATGAAATTTCTGCAAGAGTGATTAAGAATAAAATAGGGAAAGCGAATTATGAAATTCTGGAACAGCTTACCGATGAAAAACTGAAATCTGAAGTAAAAATGGAAATGCCTTACAAAGTAAGTATTAAGTAAAATAAAACCCGGTTTGAATTTCAAACCGGGTTTTATATAAGTGATTGAAACTAATCTATTTTTTTGTCACCATTCTGTAAATTGCTAAAAGCAAAACAGAACCTCCAATTGCAATAAGGAAGCTAGAAAAATTAAATCCTGTTACATCCACACCGAATATCAGAGATCCTAGCCATCCTCCAATCATTGCACCTAAAATACCAATGATGATGGTTACAAGCCATCCTCCCGGATCTTTACCTGGGTGTAAAGCTTTTGCAATTGCTCCTGCGATAAGTCCGAAAATTATCCATGTTAAAATTCCCATAGTTTAAAATTTAATGTTAATAAGTTGGTTTATTCTATTCTAAGAAGAAATTATCTCTTCTTGAAGAACGAATCTACAAACTCTGTACCATTAAAAAGTTGAAGGTCCTGCATTTTTTCTCCAACTCCAATATATTTTACAGGAACTTGAAACTGATCTGAAATTCCAATTACAACACCGCCTTTCGCTGTTCCGTCTAGTTTGGTAACGGCCAAAGCATTTACTTCGGTGGCTGCAGTAAATTGTTTTGCTTGTTCAAAGGCGTTTTGACCAGTTGAGCCATCCAAAACTAAAAGGATTTCGTGTGGAGCGTCCGGAATTACTTTCTGCATTACTCTTTTAATCTTAGAAAGTTCATTCATTAAATTAATTTTGTTATGAAGTCTTCCTGCCGTATCAATAATAACAACATCAGCATTTTGTGCTACCGCACTTTGAACGGTGTCAAAAGCAACCGAAGCAGGATCCGAACCCATATCCTGTTTTACAATAGGAACGCCAACTCTTTCACTCCAAATTACAAGCTGATCCACAGCGGCGGCTCTGAAGGTATCTGCGGCTCCTAAAACTACTTTTTTACCTTCAGACTTAAACTGATGAGCCAGCTTTCCGATAGTTGTGGTTTTTCCTACACCGTTTACGCCGACAACCATAATAACGTATGGTTTTTTACTTGTATCAATGTTTCCGCTTCCTGCATGAGGGTTTTCCAAAAGAAGCCCGGAGATTTCTTCACGTAGAATTTGGTCTAATTCGTTTACGCCGACATATTTGTCTCTTGCAACACGTTCTTCAATTCTCTCAATGATTTTAATGGTCGTAGAAGCGCCAACGTCTGAAGCAATAAGTATCTCTTCCAGATTATCCAGAACCTCGTCATCTACTTTGCTTTTGCCGACTACGGCTTTAGTCATTTTTTCAAAGAAACCCTGATTAGATTTTTCCAGACCTTTATCTAAAGTTTCTTTTTCTTCTTTTTTGAAAATATTTTTAAACCAACTCATTGTATGAATTATGGAATTTTAATTAATGATGGAAGCTGGGCGTAGGAAGTTGGATGTTAAAACCATAATGTCTTATTTTGTAAACATCCAGCATCCAACATCTGACTTCCAGCTCAGAAAGCAAAGATAACAAAAAAACTACCCAAAATATGAGTAGTTTTTTGTATTGTAAATAAAGTTGTGAATTATTTTTTCAAATAACCGTCAACTTCGTCTGCATTCATTACTTTTTCTTCGAAAACGTAAGCATCAGATTTTGATGACTTCACCATTTTCACCACTTTAGTCATTTTTTTAGACTGTCCGCTTTGTAGGGTTGCTACTACTTTCTTTGCCATGGTAAATTATATTTTATAAATTACTTGATTTCTTTGTGTACAGTTACTTTCTTAAGAACAGGATTGTATTTTTTCAATTCCAATCTCTCTGTAGTGTTCTTTTTATTTTTTGTAGAAATGTATCTAGACATTCCTGGCATTCCGCTTTCTTTATGCTCTGTGCATTCTAGAATTACTTGAACTCTGTTTCCTTTTTTTGCCATGATTTAGTTTTTTTTAATCAATCCGTTTCTAGTAGCTCTTTCGATAGCTTCCTCGATTCCAATCTTGTTAATTACTCTCAATCCGTGAGCAGAAACTCTTAGTGTTACGTGCTTATCTTGCTCTGGAAGGTAAAATTTCTTCTCTAATAAGTTAATTTCAAAACGACGCTTCGTTTTGTTATTAGCGTGAGAAACGTTGTTACCAACCATTGCACGCTTTCCTGTTATCTGGCAAATTCTTGACATATCTCGATGTTCTTATTTGTATAATATTTGAGGTTGCAAAATAACGAAGAAAATTTTAGATAGACAAGTTTTGTATATAATTTTTTGCAATAAATATTTAATTTTTACGCTTCTTTGCCAAAATATTTTTCTGTGAAGCCTTTATTGTTGGTGTTTTGAGCATTTATATATACATTTCTCTTCCAAAAATTATTCTAGTTTTTCTTTTTCTGAGTTTTAGCCTGAAACCATTTAATTAAAAAATAGAACAAGAGAAAACCAAGAGAAAACATAGAAATTCTCGAGAGAAAATCTCCCGATCTTACATAAAATGTTTCGCCATCGTAAAGATTTATTTTAGCAAACAAAGCTGTTTTATCTCCATAAAATGTATCTTCCAAAATTTCTCCTTTCGCATTAATGTGTGCAGAAATTCCGCTGTTTGCCGATCTTGCAATTTCTCTTCGGGTTTCTATAGCTCTTAGTTTTGCGTAAGAAAGAAGCTGCTTGTGTCCTTCCGTAACTCCCCACCAAGAGTCATTCGTCATAATTGCGAGGAAATTAGCCCCTTTTTTTACATATTCAGTGGTGAATTCTCCATAAATACTTTCGTAGCAGATAATGGGAGCTAATTTTCCTTTGTTAAAAGGGTTTGAAAAAGCAGTCCGCTCTTTATCTGTACCTAACGAAGCTACAGTACCACCTAAATTAAGCATTGCATCGCCTAAAAGAGGTTTCAAAACGTTCATATAAGGGAAAATTTCTACTCCGGGAACAAGTTTTCCTTTATGATAAACTGCTACTTTGTGATTCGGAATGATTTGCACTGCAGAATTATAGCTTTCCACCCACATCCTGTCATTGATGGCATAAGCGTCTTTTGGCAAATTATTTTTGTCTAAAAAATAACGGTGCGAAGAAATTCCTGTTGCGAAAACCGAACCGGGGTGTTTCGTGAGAAAGCTTTTTACATTATTTAAAAGTTCACTTTTCTCAAAGGCAGTTTCAGAAATAGATCCGCGTCCGGGAATGGCTGTTTCGGGAGCAATATAATAATCAATCTTTCCTTTTGAGTTGTTTTCTGCCAAAGCTAGAAGCTCTTTTAGGATTGTAATGCTGTCTTTGGAGTATTTTTCACCATAAGGATTAAGATCCGGCTGCAGCATGAGTACATTAACTTCTCCTATCGATTTCTCATTAAATTGATTGTATTTTACCAAAGAAATAATCATTGGAAAACCTATAAGAAGAACGATAATTAAACTGTTGATTATTAAACTTTTTCTTTTTCTTCCGGCTTCCCAAATTCTTACCGTATAAAAAATTAAAACATTAATTAGTAATATCCAAAAGCTTCCTCCTGTTGCTCCTAAAGTATCGTACCATTGTATAATTTTAGGATAATCTGAGAAAACATTACCCAAATTCAGCCAAGGCCAAGTTAGCTCCCAGTTCAGATGGAATTTTTCAAAACTCATCCATATTGCCACAAAAAAAGCCAAACCCCAATATGTTCCCTGAGCGTTTTTATACCAATGATAACACTGGAAAACCAAAGAATACAAAAGTGAGTTTATTAAAACTGGAAATAAAACCGCTAATAAAGAATGACTTCCGTCCGGATTTTTGGATCCATATAACCAACCTGTGGTTACGATATTCCAAATAATGAAACATAAATAAGAAAGTCCGAAAACCATCCAGCTTTTTCTTTTATATTGTGAAAATTTAGAAATTCCGTGTTCCATCATCAAAAGAGGAACTAAGGCGAAAAATATAAAAAAAGGAACTCCGTAAGTTGGCCAGGAAACCGAAAGCAACATCGCAGAAATCAGCGTAAGCAATAAGTATTTCATCTAAAGATTTTAATACACAAATTTACTACTTTTGAAATGAATATTTTTGCAGTTGATGTTAAAGAAAATTTATAAACTATTAATCATTCCGTACACCCTTTTTCTCTTGTATCTAATGTTTTTAGGAATGGGGAGAAGTCAGTATAGCGATAATGTAATAAGAGTACAGCCTATCTTTGCAACATTGGGTTTTATAAAAAATACAATTCGTTGGTGGGATAGTATGAGAATCGTGCTTGGGAACATCATCATGTTCATGCCTTTTGGGTTTTTAGGTTGGATTTTTCCTAAGTTAAATGATCTGAAAAGCAATATTTTTACTTTCATTTCGGCAATAACCATCGTAGAGGCTTTGCAATATTTTACAAGATTGGGAATTTTTGAAGTTGATGATATTATCCTTAATACATTTGGCGTTTTTCTCGGATTTTTATTAAAACAAGTAGCCGAAAAAAGATTCTTGAATTGGGTTTCTTACTAATATACTTTTAAAATTATTTTAAAACATCTGCTTCAATGGCGCTGTCTTCAAAAATTTTTATAAAAGCTTTGGTGTAATCTTCCTTTGTGGCAGAGTTTGGGTTGTCTAAAAACTTTTGCGGATTGACACTGAAAAGAGGAAACCAAGTTGAACTTATCTGAATCTGTATTTTGTGCCCTTTCTTAAAAGTATGAACCACATCCTGCAACCTAAAATCGACTGCCGTTTTTTGGTTGGGAACTAAAGCTTCAGCTTTTTCACGGGAATTTCTGAATCTTGCAGGCATAATCTCACTTCTTACCATCTGATGGTAATTTCCGTAAATAACGCCTTCTTTCTTTTCTGTAGGCTTGAAATCTTCAGGATAAACATCAATTATTTTTACCGCAAAATCTGCATCTGTTGATGTAGACGCAATATTTAGCTTCGCCAAAATTTCTCCGGCAAAAGTAAGGTCATCATTAAGAATATCTGTCGTAAAAGTAAGAACATCCGGTCTTCCAACTGCAAACCGCTGATCTTCTGACATATAATTTCTTGGCGTAAATCCATTAAAATCTTTTAAGTTTTCCGAACTTAAAACTGGGTTTTCCGGATCGCTGTAATATTCTGAAAAGCCATTTTCGGGAGTGTTTTTTAATGTTTTTTCAGATAAATAAAATCTGATTTTTTGGGATTCTTTTGGAGGATAAACCGAAAATTCACGCCATTCTTTAGAACCTGTATCATACATTAAAGCTTCAGGTAAACCGGCATCTTTCGTGCTGTTACCTTTAAGATAATGGTTGAAGAATTTTCGCTCAATATTTTTTTGATAATATGTTGCAATGCTATCTCCGAAGTATATCTGATTGTGAAAATGCTTTCCTTCTTCTCTAGACCAGCCTCCGTGAGAGAAAGGACTCATTACGATTGTGTTTTTTGCCTTTGGACTCGTCTTTTCTATGGTTTTATAAATGTTTAAAGGTCCGGAAAGATCCTCTGCATCAAACCAGCCTCCAACAGTCATTACGGCATGCTTAATGTCTTTAAGATGAGGTAAAAGACTTCTTTTTTGCCAATATTCATCATAATTGGGATGGTTCATTATTTCGGTCATGAAAAAGTTGTTTTTATAATATTTTTCATAACCATCTTTTAAAGTACCCATTTCTCTGTAGAATTTCAATCCGTCTTCAGAAGTTGTTTTAATCATAGAATCGGTATACCATGCTTTAGTTTCCGGCTTTGTTTTCTGAACACCAAATACAGGAAATGTTTTGAAGTATCCGAGCATAAATTTTCCATTATGAAGAAAATCATCATTCCAGAAATCTGAAATAGGAGCCTGTGGAGAAGAAGCTACCAATGCCGGATGCTGAGAAAGAGTTCCTACAGCAGTATAAAAACCCGGGTAAGAAGTACCATATTGCCCAACTTTACCATTGTTGTCTTTAATGTTCTTTAAAAGATATTCTATAGTATCATAAGTGTCTGTACTTTCGTCTACATCTTTTTTTGTTTTATGATTTACCTGAGGAGTCATATTGGTAAAAGTTCCCTCACTCATATACCTTCCTCTTACATCCTGAAAAACAAAAATATATTTGTCATTCATAAGGTATTTATTGGGGCCTATACTTTTTCGGTATTCATTTTCACCATAAGGAGCAATACTGTAGCAGGTTCTCTGCATTAAAAAAGGATATTTATTTTTTCTTGAAATATCTTTTGGGATGTAAACTGCCGTAAACAATTTTATTCCGTCCCGCATTGTGATATAAAATTCTTTCTTTGTAAAGTTATCTTTTACGAAGCTGTCTTTCGAATTGTCCGACTGCGATTTTCCAAAAAAGAAAAACAAAGTAAATAGCAAAGAAAAGTATATTTTCATTGGAAAAATTTGATGCTAATTTATTGATAAAATATGGCATTCTGAAACGCAGTCACAAAAAAAGCACCCTTCATAAAAAGGATGCTCTATGTTCTGAAATATTGTCTTATTATTAAGCTCTCAAATATCTTGAATAAGCATAACCTTCTTCTCCATCGGCAGTTTTAATTTTCCACCAGTCATCAGAAGTTTGCTCTACCAAAGTTACGGTCTCTCCTTTAGCTGCTTTTCCAACGACAGCAGCATCTGTAGAAGGCTCTTGTCTGATGTTCAGATTAGATTCTTCAGTAGCAACAGTTAAGCTAGCTCCTGCAGCCAAACCTGTAACTTGTACATCGATATTGATGTCTGTAGCAGAATAAGTAGAATCAATAGCTCCTAAAGCATTCCATACTGCATCTTTAGTAGCTGTATTGGCTGCACCTCCGGAGATATAAAGAATTCCGTCTTGTTCCTGAACCTGAAGATTGGTAACACCTGCAGACTGAGCCGCAGAAACTACGCTTGAATATTTATCTTGTAATGTACTCATAACTCCTTATTTTACAACTAAATTATTGTTATACTTTCCGATTTTTAAAGCATCAACAGATTCTTTGATTTTTCTTGCCTGTACAGAAGAAACATTTCCTGTTAAAGTTAATTCTCCGTTCACAACTTCCACTTTTACAGATGGGAAATCTTTTACAGCATCCTGTACTTTTTGCTGAATAGCAGGATCAACAGCAGAAGTAGTCTGTACTGGTGCAGTTGCAGCCTCTACTTTAGCCATATCATGAACATCTTTTACGCCTTTAATTTCTTTTAATGCTTTAATGGCAGCATCTTTCTCTTCCTGAGAAGCGAATGTTCCGCCAAGATGTGCAACACCTTCTTTTACTTCAACAGTTACTCCCGGATTAGAAGTTACTACTGTTGTTGCCTGAGTCTGAAGATCGGCATCAGAAACTTTCTTTTTACACGAAATAGATCCAAACGATACTGCCAAAGCTAGAGCAGAAATAGCGATTGTTTTTTTCATAATTGATTGTTTTAATGTTTTAATTACAACCAAATGTAATAATAAAAATTATACCAACAGATTAAAAATTCAATAAATATCCAAAGGGAAATTGTTAAGGTTTTCATTTTCTGAATCTTAATTTTATATGTATAGCGTTTTTCTATTTTCAAATAAAATCTTAAGCTTAAATAATTAAAGCATTATATTTGTGTTTCTTGAATTATTTTTATGAAAGGACAAAACAAATTATTTATTGCAATTATTGCAGCACTCATAATAGGAGTAGGAATTGGAGGACTGGTTCATATACAGTATCCTGAAAGTGCAGAGCCGTTTTCTAAAAACATCAAACTTCTGGGGACTATTTTTATACGTTTGGTGCAAATGATTATCGCTCCATTGGTATTTACAACACTTGTTGTAGGAATTGCCAAAATGAGTGATATTAAAATGATTGGCAGAGTAGGAACAAAAGCAATGCTTTGGTTTATCTCTGCTTCTCTGGTTTCTCTTTTCATAGGCTTGATTTTGGTAAACTGGCTGGAACCGGGACACGTTACCAAACTGCCGATTCAGGATGTGACTTCTGCCGACGAACTGTTGAAATCCAGCAAAGGATTTTCTTTGGAAGATTTTGTAAAACACGTTATCCCAAAGAGTTTGTTTGAAGCTTTTGCTACAAATGAAGTTTTGCAGATTGTTGTGTTTTCTATTATGTTCGGGGTTGCGTTGGCAAATTTGGGTGATGATTATGCACAGCCGGTAATAAAACTTTTTGATGTTGTAGCACACGGAATTTTAAAAATGGTAGGCTACATCATGTGGTTTGCCCCTTTAGGCGTATTAGGAGCCATTGCAGCAGTAGTTGCGACCAACGGATTTGAAATTTTTAAAGTATATGCAATTTACCTCAGAGATTTTTTCTTTGCATTAGGAATTTTGTGGCTGGTTTTGCTTTTGGTAGGCTACATGATCTTAGGAAACCGTCTTTTTGATCTTTTGAAAAGAATAAAATCGCCTTTACTAATTGCATTTTCCACAACAAGTTCCGAAGCAGTTTTTCCAAAATTGGTGGAAGAACTAGAAAGATTTGGTTGTAATAATAGAGTAGTTTCTTTTATTTTACCATTAGGATATTCTTTTAATCTTGATGGAAGCATGATGTACATGACCTTCGCTTCTATTTTTATTGCTCAGATTTACGGAGTAGAAATGACGATTGGTCAACAGATTACCATGCTTTTAGTTTTAATGCTTACATCTAAAGGAATTGCTGGTGTTCCAAGGGCAAGTTTGGTAATTATTGTGGCAACTTGTTCTATGTTTGGGATTCCTCCGGAAGGAATTGCACTAATATTGCCTATCGATCATTTCTGTGATATGGGAAGAAGTATGACAAACGTTTTAGGGAATGCATTGGCAACTTCTGCTGTCTCAAAATGGGAAGGTCAGTTGGAAAGTCATGGCGGAGATATGTAATCGCTAATTTTGTTTGAATTTAAAGAATTCTTCTTCACAACAGGCGAATAATTTACAAAATCATAAAACAAAACCTCCTTCAACTGAAAGAGGTTTTGTTATTTAAAACTGAGAATTATTCTATTTCACAGAAATTTCATCTACAAAAACATAGGCTTCACCGCCTGCGCCTTGGTGCCATTCTGGAAGTTTACCATAATGATAGGCTTTTACTTTTAAGAATCGGGCTTCGGTCGGCAAAATATCCGTTGAAAAATCTTTTATCTGAACTTTTTCATCTTTAGGATCGATATTATTTTCTACAGTTTTCAGAAGAATAAATGTTTTTCCGTCCATTGAAGCGTTGTATTCTACTTTTTTAGGCATTAAAATCCATGCACGGCTGTCTTGTAGATAAGTTGAAGAAATATGGCTGATTTGTTGTGGAGACAGGAAGTCAATAACCGCTTCAAATGTTTGTCCCTGATAACCTTGCCATTCTCCTTTTCTCCAGTTGACATCACCATTTATCCCGTCAATAATCGCAAGTTTTCCACCTGCTGTATACTGAGGATGAACATTTGCATTAATTGTTACGTTCCAATGGTTAGATCTCCTGTTGAAATTTGAAGTGGTAATTCCGCTTTTCTCGCCATTTCTTTCTGAATATGCCGAAACCTGAGTAGTTTTACTGATGATGAATGGTTCTTTATATAGTTTATACGTTTTTTCAGTATTTTTATCATCTTCATCCCGTGTTATGTAGTAAATTTTGTCCTTTTCATTCAAAGGAGTTATTTTTACCTGAGTGGTAAAGTCAAAAAGTCTGTCTGCTACAATAATAGGAGAAGCTGTTTGCTGAGGATATTTTAGATCTTTAAAAGCTTTTACATTTTCAAATCCTAAATATTTAAGCTCATTTTGGGAGGTGTTTTTCGTAATTGTTTTGGTGGTTCCGTCTTCCAGATGTATTTTAATTTCATCAAAATAAGGCGTTGTAGTCTGCCATTCCGGAAGTCCGGGTGTCACGGCATAAATTCCCATTGCGCTTAAAATATACCATGCACTCATCTGTCCGCAATCTTCATTTCCTATTAATCCGTCTGGCGAATTTTTATAGAAATTATCCAGTATATATTTAATTTTTTCATTGGTTTTTTCAGGCTTATCAACATAATTGTAAAGATAAGCGATGTGATGGCTTGGCTCGTTTCCCTGTGCATATTGACCGATTAAGCCTGTAATATCAACTTGTTCTCTACCTGTAGTTTTATCGGGTGCCGAAAAAATACCATCAATAAACTGCTCGAATTTTTCTTTCCCGCCGTGTGCCTCAATTAATCCCGGGATATCCTGCGGAACAAAATAAGAGTAATGCCATGAATTTCCTTCTGTGTAATTATTATTCACTTCTCTCGGGTCAAAAGGTTCATACCAGTTTCCGTTCTTTCTTGCCTGTATAAAACCATTGTTCGGGTTGTAGAGGTTTTTCCAGTTCTGAGAACGTTTCATAAAATATTGATAATCTTCTTTTTTACCTAAAATTTTCGCCATTTGAGCAATACACCAGTCATCATACGCATATTCTAATGTTTTGGAAACACTTTCATGCTCATCATCAATGCTGATGTAGTTTTTCTGCTTGTAAGCGTCTAAACCAAAAATATCAAGCATTGCAGAGTTTTTTGCGGCTTCATAAGCCTTTTCGTAATCAAAACCTGTAATACCTTTTGCCATTGTGTCTGCAATTACAGAAACACCATGATAGCCGATCATACATTCTGTTTCGTTGGAAGCAAGCTCCCAAACCGGAATTCTGCCGCCCTGTTCTCGTTGTTTAATGAACGTATTGATAAAATCTGCTGTTCTTTTTCTGTCGATAAGCGTCATTAAAGGATGTGCAGCCCGGAATGTATCCCAAAGCGAGAAAACAGAGTAGTAGTTAAAATCTTTAGCATAGTAAAATTTGTTATCTCTGCCTCTGTATTTTCCATCCACATCCATATTGATGTTAGGCTGCGTAAAGACATGATACATTGCGGTGTAGAAAATTGCCAGTTTGTTTTTATCGTCAGATTTTACTTCAATTTTAGAAAGTTCTTTATTCCAGTCTGCAACTGCCTGATTTTGAATTTCGTTAAAATTATTTGATTTTCCTTCTGCCAGAAAGTTTTTGGCTGCACCATCATAATCTGTAGGTGAAAGACCAACTTTTACCAATATTTTTTCACCTTTTTTCACTTTCGAAGAGAAAGCGAGAGCCAGTTGAGTACCGGAATAAAAATTATTTCTCTGAGTTCCGTTTGCAATTGTAGAGACAATTTTCATGGGTTTAGAAAACTCAATTCTTGCATAAATGTATTGGTTGGTTGCCCAAGCTTCACTTCTTCTGAAAACTTCAATCGTTTTATCGTCTATAATTCTTACTTCGCCTTCCAAAAGTTTATCACGATGGTTTAAGTCTAAAATAATATTGGCAACACCAGCTTTGTTGAATGTATATTCATGATAACCGACTCTTTTGGTTGCTGTTAAGCGAACATCTATATTGTGCTTATCCAATTTAACAGAGTAAAATCCTGCAGATGCTTTTTCATTTTTATGCGAAAATTTTGATGAATATTCTTTTGGGTTGAGTTGTGCTATTCCCATAGTTGGCATAAGCATAATATCCCCATAATCGGAAACTCCAGTACCATTAAGGTGTGTATGAGAAAATCCGTAAATTACCGAATCGGAATAGTGATAACCACTGCAGCCATCCCAGCTTCCGTCAATTCTTGTATCCGGAGAAAGTTGTACCATCCCAAAAGGCACGATAGCACCGGGAAAAGTGTGACCGTGACCACCAGTTCCAATAAAGGGATTTACATATTGCGAATAATTTTGCGAAAATACATTATGACTAAGCAACCCTAGAAGGATGAATAAAAATTTCTGCATGAGTTCAAATTTAAAATCGTCCTAAAATACTACAATATTTTGTTCTACAAAAGATTTTGTCTATAGGTGTGTTTATTGATTCTAAATAATTAAAATTTCCGTAAATTTGTACTCAATTTATATTTGTATGTTGAATAAAGAAAAGGTTCAGAGTTTCCTTAAAGAAATAGAAGTAGATGATTTGGTAAATAATTTTCAGATAATGGGGAATGATGTGTATATTGATATGACTGCACATTCGCCTGCCATGCATGAAAAGAAAAAGCTTGAAGCTGCCATGAAACAGGCTTTCGCTAGTGAATTTGGAGAGGAAATTAATTTAAAGCTTAAAATTGTTTCTCCTGAACCAAGCGAAATTCAACAAAGTCAAATTAAAGGGAAACAAATTCCTGGAATTCAGAATATTATTGCTATCGCATCAGGAAAAGGGGGAGTAGGGAAGTCTACTGTTTCTGCGAATCTTGCGGTAACTTTAGCCAAAATGGGTTTCAAAGTAGGTTTATTAGATGCAGATATTTATGGTCCCTCTGTTCCTACCATGTTCGATACAGAAGGTCAAAAGCCAATTTCTGTAGAGATTGATGGTAGAAATTTAATGAAGCCAATTGAGAATTATGGCGTGAAAATGCTTTCTATCGGATATTTTTCGGGAGCCAATCAGGCGGTAGTGTGGAGAGGTCCAATGGCTTCTAAAGCGTTGAACCAAATGATTAGAGATGCTGCTTGGGGAGAATTAGACTTCTTATTGATTGATCTTCCTCCAGGAACGGGAGATATTCATTTGTCTATTATTCAGGAAGTTCCGGTTACCGGAGCTGTAATTGTAAGTACACCTCAACATGTTGCTTTGGCAGACGTTAGAAAAGGTATTGCAATGTTCCAGATGGAAAGTATTAATATTCCGGTGCTGGGATTGGTAGAAAATATGGCATATTTTACTCCGGAAGAATTACCGGACAATAAATATTATATCTTTGGAAACCAGGGAGCACAATATCTTGCAGATGATTTGGGAATTCCTGTTTTAGGAGAAATTCCTCTTATTCAGAGTATAAGAGAAGCGGGAGATGTCGGAAGACCTGCAGCATTACAGGAAGGTTCTAAGATTGCTGAAATTTACACTGAAACTGCTAAAAAAATGGTGGAAAGTCTGGTAGAAAGAAATAAGTTTTTGCCTCCTACTGAAGCTGTGAAAATCTCAACAATGGCAGGTTGCTCACCAAAAAAATAATTAAAATAATTTCAAAAATATTTTTGAAAACCAAACTCAAATATGGAAATAAAGACCACCCACGAAGATACAGTAACCCGAGTTATAGAAGCTTTAGACAGTATTCGTCCTTTTCTGAATAAAGATGGGGGAGATATTGAGTTGATTGATGTGAAAGATGAAACTGTTTTTGTGAAACTTTTAGGCAATTGTTCGGGCTGTTCTCTTAATTTTTCTACATTAAAATTAGGTGTGGAAAATACTATTAAACAGCATGCTCCCGAAATTGAAAAGGTAGTAAATGTAGAATAAAAAGAATACGATATATTTTTTCAGACAGATCTCTTGAGGTCTGTCTTTTTTTATAAAAAAAGCCGCAATTATAAAAACTGCGGCCGAAAATAATAAAAACTATAAATTGAAAAAACTATTTAGTTAAGAAATGAGTCAAGATTTCATTAAGCTGCTTAGAGTGTGTTACGTTTAGCCCGTGAGGAGCATCTTCAATGGTGATAAAATCATTATCTGAAATGCCTTTTGCTGCTTGTTGTGCAGAGGTTTCAATAGGAACAATCTTGTCATTGTCACCATGTACAATAAGTGTTTTTACATTAATATTGCCAAGTTCTGGTCTAAAATCTGTATTTGCCCAGCTTTCTGCGCATTTTAAGGTTGCAATAGGTGATGCTGATGATGCAATATTCCAATCATAATCCAGTTGTTTTTGGCTTACCGTTTGAGAAAGCATTCCGTAGCCGTAAAAATTTTTATGAAAAGATTCTAAAAAGGTAACACGGTCGTTTTTAAGGTTTTTCATTATTTCATCCAAATCATTTTGTGGTACACCATCAGGATTATCATCTTTTTGCTTAACTAATGGAATGATAGAAGATATGAGGGCAATTTTATCAACATTTTGCGAACCGTAATTGGTAATATATCGAACTACTTCGCCTCCGCCCATAGAAAACCCTAAAAGAATTACATTTTTTAATTCCAGCTGAGAAACTAATTCATGTAAATCGGCAGCAAGACCATCGTAATCATATCCATCTAATGTAGGGGTAGATTTGCCAAATCCTTTTCTGTCGTAGGTTATTACTCTGAAGCCTAAGTCTAAGAGAACCGGTACCTGAAGTTCCCAAGATTTTCCGCTTAACGGCCATCCATGGATTAAAATAATCGGTTGTCCCGATCCGAAATCTTCATAATAAAGCTCAAAACTTTTATTGTCTTGTTTTTTAATATAAGGCATATATGTATTTTTTGGTGTGATATATGGTACACAAAATTTAAGCCATTAAAATATATTGTGGTATATTTAATTTTTTGAAAAATTGTAACAAAGAAACCAAACGCTGTACTAATCATTACAGCTTTTAAAAATATCTTTACTGGAAAAGGAATTTCTGGAGAAAATTAATAAGCATAAAGGGGTTATCTTCAAAATCTCCAAAATGTATATGGATAATCCCGACGATCAAAATGACCTCTATCAGGAGATCATCTATCAGGCATGGAAATCCTACGGCGAATTTCAAAATAGAAGCGAATTTTCTACCTGGCTCTACAGAACAGCTCTCAACACTGCAATAGTATTTCTCCGAAGCGAAAAAAAACGTGGTTTTATACAAAACCAAATTGTGGAAAATATTAATATACATCAGGAATCTTACAACGATACAGATGATGAGAATATGAAAATGATGTATGAAGCTATTTATGAACTCAGTTCTATTGATAAAGCCCTTATTTTCTATTTTCTTGAAGGTTTTTCGGGTAAGGATATTGCACAGCATTTAGGGATTACAGAAGTGAATGTGAGGGTGAAACTGAACAGGGCAAAAAGTAAACTGAAAGAAATTATCGAAAGAAAAAAGTTTTCTCAACATAAATAATACACTATGGAATTAGAGAATTTAAAAGAATTGTGGAACAAAGGAGAGCAGGAGCTTCCGGAAATATCTTTAAAAAAACAGGATGAAATTCATTCACCTTTGGAAATGATAAGAATAAATATGCAAACTGAATTTTGGATACTACTTCTTACGCTTCCAATGCTGTTAATAGGTTTTCCTTTTGCTACAAAAGATATCAGTATTAGAATAATTTCTTTTTCTATAGCTTTTCTCACATTACTAATAATTATTTATTTTTATTCGAGACTGCTGAAACTGTACAAGTTGCTTAAAAAGAGAGGGGTTAATACAAATTATGATCTTTTTAATATTAAAACCCAGCTTTTGGTTTCCAAGGAGATTTATATATCCTATTATATATCCTATATTCCTTTAGCTTTTTTATCTTGTTTAGAACGCATTCATTTCGAATTTAATTCCGGGTATAATATTGCTATTTTTATAGGTAGCTTTTTAATTACAATACTTCTCTTGTGTTTTCTCATTAAATATTGGACGTATTATATGTACGGAAAATACATACAACAAGTTGTAGATCTTGTTGATGAACTTAACGGATTGGAGGTGATCCCCAATAGAAAGAAAAATAATTCTTGGTTTGAGCGTTCGCAAAAATATTTTATGAAGAAGTTCGGAATTAAAGGCAATGTTCTTAATACCATAATATGGCTAATATCCGTTTATATTTTCGTTACTATATTCTTCTTAATTGTCATACTTATCATAGTTTTCATTGGGGAAAAGCTTGATATTATAGACTTGAAAATACTTCTGAAAGCTTTAAATCAAGAATAATAGTGGAATTCTTTAACATAAATAATTAAAATTTAATAAAAGTGTAATTGTCTTGTAACATATTAAATGTTTTTGTACTAACTATAAGATTTAATCAATAAAAATAGTATGAAAAAGACCGTCATTCTTATTAAAACATTAATTTTCTCTTTTACAGTTGGTGTTACTCCTTTTTTAGTTGTAAAAGGTCAGAAAAAAACAAAATGTTGAGCTCACTGTAAAGGATCTTCCTAAAAAAGTAACTACTTCTGCCTTAGGAAATTTTAGTGCAGATTTTAATGGAAAAAATATTTCATCAGAATATCTAATCAATCATCTTGGAGAATGGTTGGGAGGAAACAACGATCATACTTTTAATCTTATAAATACTTCTGTTGATGAGTTGGGAATTAAGCATTCATCCTATCAGCATTATTACAAAAATGTAAAAGTAGCCGATGAATTAATATTGCTTCACGAAAAAGATGGCTTGCTTACGTTTGTTAATGGTGAATATACTAATGATATAGATATTCCTTTGGGGCAAATTCTAGACAAATCTGAGATTGAAAGCATAGTATCCAAAGATATGAAATTGCCAAATATCACTTTTGCAGAATTCGAAAATGTGATTACTAAAGTATTGACGGATAGAGGAGTGAAGTTATATTCGGCTTCTACGATTAATGCTTTAGCTTTAAAAAATCTGAAAGGCTATACCTACTATGTTGATAATGCTTCCAAAAATATTGTTAAAAAACTGGAAAAAATTCATCATCATAATAATAATTATGTAGCAGAAGCTTCTTCTCTTAAAACGATGAAGCCATTGGTGGATACGCCATCTACAAGTGCAACTTTTTATAGAGGAAATCAGCAGATTACGGTAGATTCTTATAATGGATTGTACCGATTAAAAGATAATGCAAGAAATATTTACACTAGAGATGGTACCAACTGGGATGGAAGTGGTAATACTTTTACTGGAGAATTTACAGGTACAATTACAGAATATACTAGTGCAACTCCGAATTTTACGACAAATGACATGAAACCTCCAGTGGAGGCTCATTGGGCGATGTCTAAGGCTCACGATTATTATTTAAGCAGACATAATAGAAATTCTTACGATGGAAATGGTTCAATTATAAGAAACTATTATAATGTTAATTTTGCACCTGCTAATCAGCCAATCAGTGGTATTAATGCAGCTGCAGTGGATGTACAGGGTATTGTAGGGATGGTTTATGGAAATGGTCTTTAACAAGGACAAGCTGGATATTTTAATCCTTTTGTTGCATTAGATGTAGCGGGACACGAATATTCTCATCTCATTGTTAGTAGAACAGCCAATCTTGCTTATCAAGGTGAGTCTGGTGCATTAAACGAGTCTTTCGCAGATATTTTTGGTGCTTCTATCGAGTTTTATACTAATATAAGCCCAAATTGGACGATTGGAGAAGGAATTCCAAATCCGGCACTAGGTTTTACATTTTTAAGAAGTATGTCTAATCCTAATTCTGGTCCTGCAATATTGGGTTCGCAACAGCCAGATACTTATCCGACCAATCCCACTTTTAGTGGCTCTACACAATATTGGGCATCTACAATTCCAACATATAATGCTAATGGTCAAACGACAAACGATCATGGTGGAGTACATACCAACAGCGGGGTAGGTAATTATTGGTTCTATCTTCTTTCAGCCGGTGGATCGGGAATAAATGATATTGGAAATAATTTTAATGTAACTGGTATCACCATCCAAAAAGCTGAAAAAATTGCCTATAGAACTTTAGCCAATTATCTAACAGCGAATAGCCAATTTATTGATGCTTATAATGCAAGTAAACAAGCGGTTACAGATTTGTATGGTGCAACCGGAAATGAACAGCTGCAAAATGTGAAAGCTTGGTATGCTGTAGGGATAGGAAATGGACTGTTATCTACGTCAGAAATAAAAAATAAGATAGAAAATCAATTGGCTGTTTATCCAAATCCTGTTAAAAATGGTATATTTACTATAGAAAATAATAGCAGCGAAGGAATCTATGAAATTTATGATGCTTCAGGAAAGCTTATCAAAAATAGTGATAAGTTGCTGAAGGGTAACAATAAAATTAATGTTACCGGAGTTGAAAAAGGAGTTTATTTCGTTAAAATTAATATTGAAGGATCTATTGTGTCTAAAAAAATTGTCATTGAGAAATAATTAATCAGCAATTTAATGATAAAAAACCGGCAAACTATTAATAGTTTGCCGGTTATATTTTTTAATACTGTTATACTTTTAAAGTATTTTAGAAACTTCATTACAAAGCCACTCCAACAATTCTAAATCATCTTTTGTAAAAGGATCTAAAGTATGGGAGTCAATATCAATCTGACCAATATTTTCTCCGTTTTTAAAGATAGGAACTACTATTTCTGCTTTTGTATCTATGGAACAGCTTAAATAATTCTCCTGTAAATGAACATCCGGCACAAGAAAAGTTTCGTTAGATACGGCGACTTGCCCACAAATACCTTTACCATAAGGGATAATTGTGTGATCTGTTTCTGCCCCAACGTAAGGTCCTAGTTTGAGTTCGTTTTTATCTCCGTTTTTAAAGTAAAATCCAGTCCAGTTAAAATAAGAAATTTCTTGGTCTAAAAGGTGACAGGCTTTCTGAAGCTTTTCTTCGGTATTATGTTTCGGACTTTCCAATATAGACGAAAGCCTTTTTTTTAATTCAGACATTATCAGTAATAATTTTATGAAAACTGTTTTAGAGATAATTCGTTTTTAAATCCGAACATTGCTCTTTCTTTAATCATTTCCGCAACACCTTCCGGTACCTGATTTTCCCATCCGCTCATATTGCAGGCAATTTTTCTGAGAATCTCTCGGGAATAAATTTCCAAAAATTCTGGATTGTAGTTTTTAATGTCTACAATACGGTTGTTCAGCTTAAAATATTTGTATAACTCTTTAAGATTTTCTTCCACTTTCAGATTGTCAGAATCCAGAAGTTCGTGCGTTTCAGGATCTTTGTAAGGATAAAGGTAAACTCTCATTCCGTTTCTGAAAAACTTACCAAACGCTTCCAAAATTCCTCCTGAAAGATCTTTATAATATTTTTCATCAAAAACCATCAACATATTGTTTACGCCCATTGCAACGCCAATATTTCCGTTGGTGTAATGCGAAAAATAATCAATCAATCTGTAATATTCGGAGAAATTGGATATAATTACGGTGTATCCTAATTTACCAAGAACGTCGACTCTGTCGAGAAAATCTCTTTCATTAATATCTCCGTCTGCTCGAAGGTTGGATATGGTAATTTCTATTAAAACTTCTGTTTCCTCCATGGTACAGGTTGCATCTTTCAGAAACATATCCATACCGCTGCGAAGCATATCAATATTTACCTTTGTAACAGGTCTGAAGCTTCCCCTTACCGCAAAAATATTTTTTTTGTACAAAATATCGGCAGGAAGCATATTGTTACCTTCAGAATTGAAGATTACAGCATCGGTCATATTGTTTTTTACAAGCTGTAAAGACATCAGTCTGTTATCAACATACGCAAAAGCAGGTCCACTGAAATCAATCATATCAATTTCAAGGTTATCAGTCGCAACATCATCGTAAAGAGACTCTATGAGCCTTCTAGGATTGTCGTAATAATTAAAAGCCCCAAAAATAAGGTTGACTCCAAGATTTCCTAATGTTTCCTGTTGAAGTGTAGCATCATTTTCTTTGAATTTAACATGAATGACAATCTCATTATAATCCTGATTTTCTTCTACCTGAAAACGGATTCCTACCCAACCATGACCTTTAAGAGTTTTGTCGAAATTAATTGTAGTAACCGTATTGGCATAAGAGAAAAACTTTCTTCCGGGATGATTTTCTCTGGAAATTCTTTCCTCAATTAAAGATACTTCATAACGAAGCATTTTTCTGAGTCTGTTTTGGGTAACATATCTGTTTTTTACCTCTTTTCCGTAAATGGCATCACTGAAATCTTTGTCGTACGCCGACATTGCCTTAGCAATTGTACCTGAAGCTCCTCCAGCTCTAAAAAAGTGTCGAACAGTTTCCTGCCCAGCTCCAATTTCTGCGAAAGTACCATAAATAGTAGGATCTAAGTTAATTGTTAATGCTTTTTGTTTAGGAGTTAGTTTCTGATACATTAGGACATTAAATTTTTCGTAAATTTACCAAAATTAAAACAACCTCAAAAGAAATGAAGTTGAAATTTTTAGGAACAGGAACATCACAAGGCGTTCCGGTGATTGGTTGCCAATGTGAGGTATGTACATCAGATAACCCAAAAGACACACGCTTTAGGGCATCTGCAATGATTACTACAGACGAAAACAGGAAAATTCTTATCGACTGCGGACCAGATTTCAGGCAGCAAATGCTTCTTAATCATGAAAATCATATTGATGTAACGCTTCTTACCCATGAACATAATGACCATGTTATCGGTCTCGATGATATGCGCCCTTTAATCTTTAAAAGTGGTAAAAATATGCCTCTTTATTGTATGAAAAGAGTTGGTGAGGAAGTGAAAAACCGTTTTCCATACGCTTTTGCCAATGAAAGATATCCAGGTGCACCCGCTTTTGATCTGCATGAAATAAAAAATGAAAAATTTACAGTTGCAGATACTGAGATTCTTCCTATTGAAGTTACTCATTTTAAAATATCGATTTTTGGATATAAGTTTAAAAACCTGGCTTATATTACAGATGCGGGTTCAATTTCAGAGTCAGAAAAAGAAAAATTGAAAAATCTGGATGTACTTATTTTGAACTGCATCCGTAAGTTCGATCCTCATCCCGCTCATTTTATTTTGCCGGACATCTTGCAGCTTCATAAAGAATTAAAACCTAAAAAATTATTTCTTACTCATATCAGTCATCATTTTGGTTTGCATGATGTTGAAAATAAACTGCTTCCCGACGGAATTAGCCTTGCTTACGATGGTTTAGAAATAAATTTTTAAACAAAAACTGAAAAAAAGTTTTTGAATAGTAAAAAAAGTTTCTATATTTGCACACCGATTTACACGAGCCCAGGTGGCGGAATTGGTAGACGCGCTGGTCTCAAACACCAGTTCTTAGGAGTACCGGTTCGATCCCGGTCCTGGGTACAAAAAACCTCTGAAATCATTTGATTTTCAGAGGTTTTTAATTTTTATAAACTGTTTAGACTGTTCTTTCTGTTTTTTGTTAATTAAAGAAATACAAAAATTAAGTATCTTCGCTTTTTTAAAATATATATAAATGAAAAGGTTAATCTCCGGATTATTGGTCTTTTTTAGCATTCTTTTATGGGCTCAGGAAGGAATTCAGTTTGATGAAATTCCGTTTAAAGATTTGCTGGCAAAAGCAAAGAAAGAAAATAAACTTGTGTTTATTGATGCTTATGCTTCGTGGTGCGGACCGTGCAAGATGATGGAGAGGAATACTTTTCCCCGAAAATCTGTTGGAGATTTTTATAACAAAAATTTTGTGAATTCCAGAATTGATATGGAAAAAGGAGAGGGAAGAGAAATTGCGGCTAGATTTGGAGTAAGATCTTATCCTACCTATCTTTTTCTTAATAGTGATGGAGAACTTGTAGCTCAAAATTACGGCTACATGGAAGAAAGCGTTTTTTTGGCGATGGCTCAGGATATAAGCTCTCCTAAAAATAAAAAAGGTTCGTTTAAAGAAAGGTTTGAAAAAGGAGAAAAAGATCCTGAATTTCTGATCAGTATTATGAAACTTAATGCTAATGCAGATTACGATTTTGCCAAAAAAGCATCTGAAAGATATTTTACCAACAAATCTAAAACCGAATTACTCAACAAAGAAGAGGTTGGATATTTGCTTTTTTTCCTGAAATCTCCGCAAGATCCCAATTATAAAGTATTTGAAGATAGAAAATCTGATATTCTACAATATTTCCCTGAGCAGAATTATAATGATTTTAAAAATCAGCTTCTTTTGGCAAAAATAGTTCAGGAATCTATTGATGAAAATAATAAAAAAATTAATGATGATTATTTTCTTAAAACTGCGGAGCCTATAGTTGGTAAAGAAACTGCACTGTTAAAGCTTAATCAAACCAAACTTGCTTATTACGAACAGAATGCTAACTTCCAAGAATATGCTAAAGCTGCTTTAGAATATTATAAAAATGCAGATTCTTTTGATACTAATGAGCTGTTAAAAGCTGCATGGATTTTTGCGGATCATATTAAACATAAGTCTTCATTGAAAAAGGCAGCAGAGTGGGCAGAAAAATCGGTAATGAGAGGAGAAACTTCCGAAAATACCTATATTTTAGCCAAAATATATTTCAATATTGGGAATAAAGATTTAGCTGAAAATTTTGCTGAATTATCCAAAGACATCGCAATAAAAAGTGGGAAAGATGCTCACTTAGCTCAAGAGTTAATTAATCAGATCAAATAAGATGAAAAAATTTTTTAACATTAAACTTTTGATGACATTTTCGTTGTCATTACTTGCTGTTTTAAGTATTCAGGCTCAACAAACCACCGATAAAACTGCAGTAGAAAAAAAGCTTTATGTAAAAGGAAATGTTCTATTGGCTCCAATCGGTATTGTTAATTTAGGGTTAGAAAAACAGATTAATAACAATTTTACAGTTCAGGGAGACGTAGTGATCTCACCGTGGAAATCTTTTTCAGGTCACGAACTTCAGTACTATTCTTTGTCTGGAGAAGGTAGATATTATTTTAATGAAGCATTTCAAGGTTGGTTTGTGGGAGCGAATATTTCTGCAGCAACTTTCGTGCTTCAAAAATGGAGTTATTGGAAGGATGAGCCATTTCCTAGTAAAAATGAAGAAGGTGTAACGTACACAAAGTCAAATCTTTACCAAAAAGGTTTTTCTGTTTTGTTTGGTGCAACCTTAGGGTATCAGTTTAAATTATCCGACAAATGGAGAATGGAATTGTATGGAACCATAGGTACCTCTCAGGATTTTTACAAAGGATACGATAGAATTTCCGGTAAAAGATATGATGAAGATCCAAACGGATATAACAGAAGTGGAGAGATTATTCCCTACAGAGGTGGTTTAATGATTTCTTATCAGTTGAAATAATTTATTTAAAATATTATCATGAAGCTATTGGGGAAACATCATCTTATTATTTCTGCGATTACTTTTGTAATTCTTTTTTTGATGAATTATATTGGGAACGACGAAGCAGATAAAGTGCAAAGAGCGCTTATGATTGCCGTTTCAGGAGTTATTGGTTTAACATTGGGTTTAATTATTATGAACAAAGGGAAGAACGATAAAACCCCTCCCCATAATTTTGATTGATTTTTGTTGTTTATGGTGAATATTAGCTCTTGATGTTTTCTTGAGATTCTATTTCTTTAAGCTGTTTTAGGTTTTTGTCTAATCTGCTCATGATGATTCCGTAAACCAAGCGGTAATAAATCCAGATTAAAAATATGCAGAGAATTGTACTAGCAACGATTCCAGCAACAAATCCGGTAAATTCGGAGTTATTGAGTTGGATATGTTGGGTATTGAGTATATAAAATGCAAATCCAGTTAAAACCAAAATCAAAACAATAAGCAAACCAATGTTGGTAAGGATAAATGCGTTAACTGTTTTCTTGAAAGTAATTATTCTGATGATGAACAGTTTAAGATCTTCCTGTACTTTTATTTTGATGTAATTCAGATAAAATTTAACTACAAAAAAACCTGTTACTAAGAGGCTTAAAACTTTTATAAGCAGGTAAATATGATTGAGTTTTGTTTCAAGCTCAATATCTTTTTTCACACCCATTTTTTCTAAAATGGAGAGGAAACTTTCGGAATCATTGCTTTTTATGATGTAAAATAATGCTAAAACCGTAAAAAATAAAAATTCGGCTACACTAATCCAGAAAATATATTTCATGTAGTTGCGCGATTTTTTATTGAGCATTTTCAGAATCTCATTATAATCGTATTTAGGCTGTACAGGTTGTTCCTGCCAGGTTTTCTTAAAGCTGTCTAAATTAAATTCAGGCATGTTTTTCCATTTTTTCTTTAAGTACTTTCTTAAGTCGGTTCATCTTTACACGAGCATTCACTTCGGTAATTCCTAAATTTTCTGCAATATCTTTATAAGGAAGATCATCCAGATACATCATTACAATTGCTCTTTCTATATTCGGTAAAGTTTTAATTACGGTGTAAAGAAGTGAAATTTGCTGTTGCTTATCATCATCATCTTCCAAAAAATCCCGATGATTAATATCCAGCTCATTGGTTTGAATGCTTTTGGTTTTCTTTCTAAAAAGCGTAATAGCAGTATTCAACGCTACACGATACATCCATGTGGAAATTTTAGAGTTTCCTTTAAAAGAATCGTAGCTTCTCCACAATTGGAGTACGATTTCCTGAAAAAGATCTTCTTCATCTTCCAGAGAATTGGTATAAAGACGCGAAACTTTAATAATCAGTCCCTGATTATCTTTTACAAGCTGCGCAAATTCTTTTTCTTTATAAACCAAAACAAATTTATGACTGCACGAAGATAATAATTTTAATGTAACAATCTAACAATGTAGGAGTCTAACAATTTTAAAATAAATTATAACTTCTTTTAGATTGGTAAATTGATACACTGCTACAGTGTTATATTAAATTGTATCTTTGCAGCCACGAGAAAATCGGCTTGTTGATTCTTACTTTGGTAAGGGTAGGAAAGTCCGGACACCATAGAGCAGCAAAGCGGATAACATCCGTCATCCGTGAGGATAGGACAAGTGCAACAGAAAGCAGGTACAGTTCGGCTGTAGTGAAACCAGGTAAACTCTTTGCGGTGCAATGATAAGTATATCGGTTCTTTTCAGCAATGAAAATAGGGGCGGCTCGTCCTGAAAGCCGAGGGGTAATCAGCTCAAGTTTTGCAGTAATGTAAAACGTAGATAAATAACAGGCACTTTTTTTAAGTACAAAATCCGGCTTATAGGTTTTCTCGTGTTTTTTTTGAAAGTGACGAATACGTAAATTTATTTTCTGATTCCGTATCCGCCACATTTTTTAGAATTGAATTTTCTATTCGCTTTCTAATTTCTTTTTGGCTTCATCCAAACCTTTTCTTTCTTCTTTTGAAAGTTCTGGGAATTTCAAATTCATTTTTTCTAGAGTATTAATAATAATTTGCAGTGCCGAAAGTCTTGCAAACCATTTGTTATCCGCCGGAATTACATACCAAGGCGCTTTATCTTTTGAAGTTTCGTTAATGGCTTCTTCATAATATTTCATGTAATCATCAAACAAATCCCTTTCCAGAAGATCAGATGCAGAAAATTTCCAGTTTTTTTCCTGCTCATTAATACGATCCAAAAGACGTTTCTTCTGTTCTTTTTTAGAAACATTTAAAAAAATCTTCACAATTGTGGTTCCGTTATCGGCGAGATGCTTTTCGAAATTTCTGATGCTTTCGTAGCGGTTTTTCCAAAACTGATCATCAAAATCTTTTACAGACTTCCATGTTTTTTCGCTCAGATTATATTCCGGATGAACTTTACACACCAAAACACTTTCGTAGTGAGATCTGTTGAAAATTCCAATCATTCCCTTTTGGGGTAAAGCTAAATAATGTCTCCATAAAAAATCATGAGAATATTCTTTAGAAGTGGGTGTTTTAAAACTGGTAACATTGCAGCCCTGCGGATTTACACCTCCAAAAACATGTTCTATTAAACTGTCTTTACCTGCGGCATCCATTGCCTGAAGCACAACAAGAAGAGATTGGCTTCCGTCTGCGTAAAGCTTTTCCTGCAATTCGCGAAGTTTATCTTTTTCTTCACCTAATATTTTTAATCCCTCTTCTTTGGTAAGATTACCTTCATACTCGGTAGAAGTTTTTTTTATAGAAAAATTTCCTTTTACAAGAAAATCGTCAGAAAAATTAGTATCCATATTTGCGTAAAAATTAAAATGGGCGTTTAGGGTTTTATAAGATTTTATATGATCTTTAAAGTTTGAAATAAATATAATAAAAAATCCGTCTCGAAAGAAACGGATGATATAATTTTCTGTGCAGCTATTATTTTGCAGCAGCAGCTTTTCTAGCTTCTTTAGCTGCTTTCTTTTCAGCTTTAGCTTTAGCTTTCAGTTCTTTAGGTGTTAATGGTTTTGGATCTGGAGCATTAGGAGTTACTTCACCTTTAATGTAAATTACGCTTCTGCTGTTAACAGGATCGTTAGAAAAAACTTCAATCATTTTTTGAAACGGAGCCACATTAGCTGTTGCATACCCTACTTTTATCTTCGCAGATTTTCCCGGTGCAATAGGCGTAGTGCTGAATTCTGGTGTAGTACATCCGCAAGATGCTTTTACATTAGAAATAATAAGTGGCTTATCACCAGTATTGGTTACAGTGAAAAATCTTGTACCGTCAGAATTTGGTTTAATTTGACCATATTCGTAAGTAGTTTTGTCAAAAGTAATAGTTTGTGCAGATGCTAAAGCGAAAGTTCCGAATAAAGCAATTCCTGCGATTAATTTTTTCATATTCTTTGAATGTTAAATACGTTGTTAGATAAATTTTGAAGAACAAAGTTAAAAATTATTTTAATTAGTGCTTAGATTTTTTTACTTTAAACTATTTTTGCAAATTGTAAGATAAAGAAATTATAATTCTATGCAGATTTCAGAAAAATATAATCCACAGGAAGCAGAACAGAAATGGTATAAATATTGGCTGGAAAATAAATTTTTCCACTCAGAACCCAACGAAAAGCCACCTTACACCATCGTCATCCCTCCGCCAAACGTTACGGGGATTTTGCACATGGGGCATATGTTGAATAATACCATTCAGGATGTTTTGGTTCGCCGTGCGAGAATGCAGGGCTTTAACGCCTGTTGGGTTCCGGGAACAGATCACGCATCCATTGCCACCGAAGCTAAAGTGGTAGCAAAACTGAAGTCTGAAGGAATTAATAAATCTGATATTACCAGAGAAGAATTCTTAAAACACGCTTGGGAATGGACGGATAAATACGGAGGAACCATTCTCGAACAGCTTAAAAAACTAGGATGTTCCTGCGATTGGGACAGAACACGTTTTACCATGGAGCCAAAATTATCTCAACAGGTAATTAAATCTTTTGTTGATTTATACAATAAAGGATTAATTTACCGAGGCTACAGAATGGTAAACTGGGATCCGGAGGCAAAAACCAATATTTCAGATGAAGAGGTAATCTTTAAAGAGCAAAACGGAAAATTATATTTCCTAAAATATAAAATTGAAGGTTCAGAGGAATTCCTTTCCGTAGCGACCACACGTCCTGAAACGATTTTCGGGGATACTGCGATTTGCATCAATCCTATTGATGAGCGATATGCCCATTTAAAAGGTAAAAGAGTAATCGTACCTATTGTTGATAGGGTAATTCCGATTATCGAAGACGAATATGTGGATATAGAATTCGGTACAGGTGCTTTGAAGATTACTCCCGCTCATGATATTAATGACTATGAAATTGGGCAGAAGCATCATCTTTCAATGATTGATTCTTTGGATGACGATGGTAATTTGAATGAGCATGGTCTGCATTACGCCGGAAAAAACAGGTTTGACGTAAGAAAACAGATTGCGAAAGAATTAGAAGAAAAAGATCTTTTGTTGAAAGCAGAAGATTATGTCAATAAAGTAGGAACTTCAGAAAGAACAGGTGCGGTGATTGAGCCTAAAGTTTCCGTACAGTGGTTCTTAAAAATGTCTGAAATTGCAAAACCTGCTTTGGATGTGGTAATGGATGATGAGGTAAAATTCTATCCTGAAAAATTCAAAAATACCTATAAGCACTGGATGGAAAACATCCGTGATTGGAATATTTCCCGCCAGCTTTGGTGGGGACAGCAAATTCCTGCCTATTACTACGGTGATGGAGAAAATGATTTTGTAGTAGCTGAAAATATTGACGATGCCGTAAAATTGGCACAGGAAAAGACTTCCAACTTCCAACTTCAGGCTTCTGACTTGAAACAGGACGAAGATGCCCTTGATACCTGGTTCTCATCATGGCTGTGGCCAATGTCGGTTTTTGATGGACTTCTTGATCCTGAAAATAAAGATATCAATTATTATTACCCGACTTCAGATTTGGTAACCGGCCCGGATATTATCTTTTTCTGGGTAGCAAGAATGATTATGGCTGGTTTGGAGTACAGGAAAGAAGTTCCTTTCAAAAATGTTTATTTTACAGGAATTGTAAGAGATAAACAGAGAAGAAAAATGTCTAAATCTTTAGGGAATTCTCCCGATCCGTTGGAATTGATGGATAAATACGGAGCAGACGGCGTTCGTGTAGGTATTTTATTGAGTTCTGCAGCCGGAAATGATCTCCTTTTTGATGAAGATTTAATGCTTCAGGGAAGAAATTTCATGTCTAAAATCTGGAGTGCATTCCGTCTGATTAATATGTGGAATCATGAAGATAAGCCGGCAAATTCAACAGAAATTCAGGCAATTGAATGGTTTGAGCATAAATTAAATAAAACAATAGCCGAAATTAACGATCAGTTTGAGAAATTCAGAATTTCTGATGCTTTACACTTAATTTATAAGCTGATTTGGGATGATTTCTGCTCTTGGTATTTAGAAGCAATTAAGCCCAATTACGGAGAAGGAATTTCTAAGGAAGTATACTATAAAACGGTTGCTCTTTTTGAAGAATTAATGAAGCTTCTGCATCCTTTTATGCCTTTCCTTACGGAAGAATTGTGGCAGACTATTTCAGAAAGAAATATTGAAGATGCTTTAATTATCGCTCAGCAGAAAAAAGCAGAAGCATTTAATGAAGAAATCATCAAAAACTTCGAGACTGCCTCTGAAATTATTTCCGGAGTTAGAAATTACAGACAGACTAAAGGAATTTCGCCAAGAGAAAATGCCGAAATCTATACCAATGCTTCAGAATTTGCCAACGAATCTGTTATTAAAAAACTGGCTAACGTTTCTGAAATTCATTTCGGAACCAAAACAGATAAGCCAAGCTTTACATTTTTGGTAGGATCAACAGAAATTTCTATTCCGTTAAGCGAAAACTTAGATTTGGGTGAAGAAAAAGCAAAAACAGAAGAAGAATTGAAATATCTAAAAGGGTTTTTGATTTCTGTAGATAAAAAATTATCCAACGAAAAATTTGTTGCCAATGCAAAACCTGAAGTGGTAGAAGTAGAGCGTAAAAAACAAAAAGATGCTCTCGATAAAATTGCAATTCTGGAAGAGAAGCTAAAAACATTGTAGGATGTCGGAAGCCGAGTGTGGGATAGTTTTTAAATCACAATCAAACATTCGGTTTCCATCATCAAACACTCAGTATAAAAATAATGACACACATAGAAAACATAGAAAAACTATTCTCAAAAAACTTCGTAGAAAGCCCGTTGCTGGAAAGTTTTGAAATAGGAAAAATATATATATCGAGCGGTAAGCTCGTGGCGTGCGATCCTGTTCTTACCAATAATATGAAACCTTTCAGTACAGTTTTCCCTAAAGGTGAATTTCAGGTTTTACTGCATAAAGAAAGAGAGAGCAATTGTGTTGCATATGCAGAAATTGTCTTTAATGATTCTGAAGTTGTAAAGTGGGAAATGGCGGTTACCAAAGGTCAAAATATTAAAGATCTTTCCGGTGAGGAAGTTTTTGGATATCCTGTAGAAAGTGGAATGGGATGTTTTATGGATTTTCAGACGCAGGAAAAGCTCAGTATTTTAGAAATGAAACTTTTTCAGAGAAAAGGTGACGATTTTATGGGAATCTATGCAGAGTTTTTTCATGAATATTTTTTTGATGAACGGGGAGCAATCGATCAGTTTGCTTTCGTAAAGCCTGATGAAGATCATCCGGGAAATATTTGTGCTTTCGAAACAGGCTATGGAGGAGGTTTTTATGCCAGTTACATCGCTTTCGATAAAGATAAAAATCCTGTAAAAATAATTACTGAATTTATAGAAATTTTGGTAAGCTAAAAATACTTACATTTAAAAATTAAATTCAGAAGATAAGATTTAGTACCATGAAAATTTCATCAGAAAATCCCAAAATAGCTGTTGTAGGAAGCTGTTCCCTCGATTTGGTTTTGTATACAGATAAAATTCCTGCCGGAAACGAAACTGTATTAGCTCATCATTCTGAGAATTTTTTTGGAGGGAAAGGAGCCAATCAGGCAGTTGGAACCGCAAGATTGGGTGCTAATGTTTATTTCGTAGGTTGTGTAGGGATGGATCCTCTCGGACAACAGATTTTGCGTAATTTGGTAGATGAAAATGTAAATGTAGGATATGTCTCCGAAACCGATAAAGATTCTACCGGAATTGCTTATGTAACCAACTGCAATGGTACTTTTTCAATTGTTGTAGATCCGGCTGCGAATAAATATCTCAATATTAAAACTGTTCAAAATGCCGAAAAATATATTGTTGCTTCAGACTTGGTATTGCTACAGCTGGAAATTCCGATTGAAGTAGTAGAGTTTACCGTAAAAATGGTGAAATCTCATGGTAAAAAAGTCGGTTTATATGCTTCGCCCGGGAAAAAACTGAGTGAAGAAATCCTAAACTCTGTAGATTTTATTATTACTAAATCTAATGACCTTTCAACTATTTTTGGTGAAGGAGAAAGAGAAAAAATATTAGAAAAATACTTCAATAAGTTGTTTGTAAGAGACGAAACCAATTCTACTTTATACTTCGATGGTACAGAAATGAAATATTACCGTAATGAAAACGAAAGCATGATTTATAAAATGGGAATGGGCGATGCTTTTACATCAGGCTTTTCTGTGGCTTTGTGCCATAAAAACAGCATTGAAGATTGTGTGAAATTTGGTAATCTGGTTTCTTCCAAAGTTTCTATGGGAAAAGGTGCACAGACTTCTCTTCCTTATCTTAAGGATGTCTTGTAATCTTTATTTGATGCATAGAAAAATCAATGAAATTATCTTATTTTTAAAACTAAATATTCCACATTTACTGTGGATTTTTTTATTTCTGCAATGCAACAAATTACTCTTAAAACAGCTCAAAATATTACCCTGACTGCACATCTTTTTCAACCTGAAAAGTTTAATGGGCAGATTTTCGTGATTAATTCTGCAACTGGTGTTAAACAACAGATCTATTTTGCATTTGCAGGTTTTTTAAAAGATCATGGGATTACTGTAATTACCTATGATTATTTTGGAATAGGCTTATCTAAACCTCAGAATATTAAAAAATGTAATGCATCTATGAGATCTTGGGGAAATTCCGATTTTAAGGCGGTTACAGATTATGTGAAAACTAATTTTGGCAGTTATAAAAAAATCTGTCTTGGTCATTCGGTGGGTGCGTTATTGTTGGGAATGAACAATGATTCTGGAATTTTTGATGAATTTATTTTTGTTGGAACTCAAAATGCTTTTGTTGGAAATCTAAGGTGGAAAATAAAGATGGAAGCGTATCTGGGATTCGGAATATTGCAGCCATTATTTACTTCTTTATTGGGATATTTTCCTGCAAATTGGTTCGGGTTGGGAGAAAGTTTGCCTAGAAATTGTGCATACGATTGGAGAACCTTAATTTTGAACCATAAATCTACCAATAAACTGTTGGAGAAAATACAAAACTATTCTAATGCTTTAACACAGAAGGTATTAATAATTTATGCTGAAGATGATGATTGGCTTACAGAAAAGGGCGTAAAAACTCTTTTGCAAAATACTTACCCCAATTTACAGCCGGAATATCGGTTTTTAAAAAAACAAGAATCGGATAAGGGAGAAATCGGTCATATTAACTTTTTCAGAAGCTATAATAAAAAACTGTGGAATATTATTTTAAAAAAGATTGAAGAATGAGCGATATTATAAACAATACTATTGATTTTGTAAAAGATAAGCTAAATGGTGCAGAAGCAGGTCACGACTGGTTTCATATAGAAAGAGTATGGAAACTCTCCCAAAAAATTGCTAAAACCGAGAATTGCCAACATGAAGTGGTAGAACTTGCTGCTTTGCTTCATGATATTGCAGATCCTAAGTTTCATGACGGAGATGAAACCTTAGCTTTAAAAATTTCCAGAGACTTTTTAGAAAGTCAGAATGTTGAAGAAGAAATTATTAATCAGGTTTTATTTATCATTCAGAATATTTCTTTTAAAAATAGGGGGGAAGCTCCTGAAATTCTTCCTATTGAACTGAAAATCGTGCAAGATGCAGACAGAATAGATGCAATTGGTGCAATAGGAGTTGCGAGAACGTTTAATTTCGGAGGTTTTAAAAATAATTTGATGTATCATCCCGATATTGCTCCAAAACTGAACATGTCTAAGGAAGAATACAAGAAATCTAACGGAACAACCATTAATCATTTCTACGAAAAACTGTTGCTGTTAAAAGATTTAATGAATACCAGAGAAGGAAAAAAAATAGCCGAAGAAAGACATCAGTTTATGCTGACTTTCCTCGACCAGTTTTATAAAGAGTGGAATGTTGACTAGGAAATTTCTATTATCTTTGCCAAATGGGATTTATCATTTTTGTTATTTTTCTTAGCCTTATTTTTTCGCTTTTTCTATCCAAAGTAAAAAGAGGAATTGTCGGGAAATATGCCAAAATTTTTAGATTTGCGAGTGTCATATTTTCGATTTCTATTTTCAGTTATTGGTTTGTAAAGAAGTCTTCTATAGGTATTGTGAATGATTCTGTTTCTTTGCAGGTCATCAACAAGCTTCCGCAACCGTTAGATTTTTATGTGATTAATGTAAATAATCTAGATCCGAATCTTCCGATGGAAACGAAACACATAGGAAAAATTCGTCCGGAATTTTATAGAATTGAGCATCTTAAGATGAATAAGTCCGATGAATATTGGATTGCAGGTTATTTAGGAAAGAAAAATCTTGTATACTTTTCTCAACAGGCTTTACCTAATAAAAACATGGATCAGATTGTGGAGGTTCAGAATTATATCAACCAAAGCGAAAAGCTTTCATCTATAGCTAAAAAAGAAGTAGAAGCCTACAATTACGAAAATATGCAATTGGGAATTTGGGTAACGCTGTGTTTCCTTTTGATATTCTTGAATTTAGGGTTGTTATTTAGGAAAAATTAAAATAATGTAGGCGGATTTTCCTGAGCCATTTTGGGTACAGTAAGATCGGTTTGCCATTCTTTATTCATTTTTTCGATAAAGTAAGCGGATAAAAGTGGTGAAGCCTTTTCAATATTCTGGTGAACAAAAAAATAGAGATTTTGTAATCCTTCTTTTTTCCATTGTGTTAGATGATTCAACCAATCATTCAGTCTGTCATAATCGCTTTCTGCATTCGCTCCCACATATCTTATAAATGCGTTGGGTGTGGTAAGCCTCATGTGGAGCATATCGCGTCTTCCCGCCGTGTCTACAATAATATTGGTGATATTATTATCTTCAAATAGCTGACAGGTTTTTTCTAAAATCTCTTCATCCGTAAACCATTCTGTATTTCTGAGTTCTATGGCTAGAGGAACTTCTTTGGGCCATTTAATTACAAATTGCTCCAGTCTTTCGTAATCTTTAGGTTTGAAGTTATCATGAAGCTGAAGAAAAACCATTCCTAACTTTTCTTCAAAATTCAGAACAGCAGTTGCAAATTGAGTAACCACATCATCAATATTCAAAAGTCTTCTGAAATGAGAAACGGTATTGGTGATTTTTGGGAAAAATTTAAAATCTTTCGGAGTTTTATCCTTCCATGTCTGTACCTGTTCTTCAGAAGGCATTCCATAGAAAGTAGCATTGAGCTCAATAGAATTAAACTGTGTAGCATAATAAGAGAGTTCATCTTTTGTGCCTTTCGGATAAAAACCTTTTAAGTCTGTTTTATTCCATTTTGCACATCCAATTGAAATGTTTTCCAGACCTTTTTTGTTTTGTTTTAAAATCTCTTTGGTTCTTGGATGATCTTTTGGTAACGTAAAATTTATATTGGAAGGATCTTCTACTTGTCCGAATTTCATTATGCTAAATTTTGATATATGATTAGTAAAAGTAAGGAAATTTATAATGATAACTTCCTTTCTCATCTCTTAATGATTAAATGTATCTAATCTTCATCTTCCAGCACAAAAATATCTTCCACTTTTTTGGTGAAATATTTTGCAATCTTTAAAGCTAAAACCGTTGAGGGAACATATTTTCCTGCTTCCATAGCATTAATGGTTTGTCTGGAAACTCCAATCGCTTTGGCTAAATCTTCCTGAGTGATACTTTTTAAAGCACGTTCTATTTTAATGGTGTTTTTCATTTTTTAAGCAGTAAATAATTAAATCTGAAAATATATAAAACCAATGGTAAGAACATGGTAAAAATCATTATAGTAAAAAACAGCGTTCCGAAAACGGTTAAAAACAGAATTAAAACAATAGAGTAGGACACAATCAAACTCCAAAAAACCGATTTTAATCTTAAACTTGAAATATACTCATCTTCAATTTTTTCTTTCGAAAAACCTACGAGTATTCCTCCAATAATAATAAGTACACCAAATAAATTCGGAAATAAATCAATTTCGGCAGTTTGGAAAAAGCCTTTCGCTTCGGAACCAAAAAATCCTGAATTATAAACTACAGGCAAAGAAATTTGAACATCTATAACTCCCGAGAGAGAAATTGCTCCCAAAATTAATGATGGGACGAAAATAAACCAACCAAGAGTTTTTAATCGGTTGGGTAAAAGTTGTAAAGTATTCATATCAGTAAATTTTAATGATACAAATGTAAAAAATATTTTACAATATGTAAAGTTTGTTTTACTTTTTTTTTAAAAAAATCTTTACTGAAACTTTTTTTTAGAAAAAACGGCACTAATACTTTTCTTTTGCAGTATTAAGAACTGTTTCCCAAATGTACTCTCCTCTAAATATTTTATAGTGTCCATCAGAAAAAATTACAATTGCAGAATTACAGGGATATTTCATTCTAAAAAATAAATTTTCTATAGTTCCTGATGTATCATCCACCCAATTAGCTTTCTTTAGCCTGTTTTTTAGTCCATTTTTTTCTCGATAAACGAAATATAGATTTGAATTGATGCTTTTAAATTTACGGGTATATGTCTTTATATCATCAATTACATACGGATTAGTATCAGAATGTTCATTGCATTTATCTAAACCTTGATAATAATTAATCACAATATTTTTAGTATTTTTTTCGGGGATATTTAAGCGTTTTTTTACAATATTAAGATTAGGAGTGGTTAGTTTCCCATTTCCTTCATGTTCTACGCGTACTTTATACAGAACAGAATCTGTTTCAATGTTTTGAAAACGGTAATTTTTATTGCGTTTATTATATTCATCTTTAGAAATTTCTTCAAGATTATCGTTGATATAAATTTCTTTCTTCTGTGAAAATAAAATTTGATGTGCGGCAATTGCGAATAAGAGAATTATTATTTTTTTCATCATTTTCAAATTTATAAAAAACTTCAAAATGTTTCTTGATTAAAATAAAAAACCGCAGAAAAAATCTGCGGTTTAAAATATTTTCAATAAGTGGTCGACTTACTTTGTTTTATATTTGATGAAGATTAAGCTTCACAAGCCGAACAAGTCACAAAATTAACCATCATTTCTTTAGAAACAGAAGAACTTCTTTGGTAATACAGAGTTTTCACGCCTTTTTTCCAAGCTTCTATGTAAAGATAATTTACATCTTTTACAGGCATTGTGGAAGGAATCTGCAAGTTCAGAGACTGAGCCTGATCAATGTATTGCTGTCTTTGTGCAGCCTGCGAAATAATCTCCATCGGAGAAATTTCTTTAAACGTTTTGAAAACAGCTTTTTCTTCGTCAGTAAGTTCAGCCAAGTGCTGTACAGATCCATGATTCAACATGATGGTTCTCCATGTTTCTTCATTGTCTAGACCTTTTTCTTCCAGTAATTTAGCCAGATATTTATTCTTACGCATAAAGTTTCCTTTGGCTAAACCTGCTTTATAATAATTGGAAGCAAACGGCTCAATTCCCGGAGAAGTCTGTCCTAAAATAGCAGAACTGGAAGTAGTAGGAGCGATTGCCATTGTAGTTGTATTACGGATTCCATATCCTTTCAGCAGTTCTGGTTCTCCATAGATATTGGCGAGCTCTCTCGTTGCCTGATCTGCCTGTTCCTTAATGCGTCTGAATGCTCTTGCGTTAAACTGCGTAGCTTCAAAACTCTCAAAAGGAATCATATTTTTCTGAAGATAAGAGTGATATCCTAAAACTCCTAAACCAAGTGCTCTGTGTCGCATTGCAAAATTTCTTGCTCCTTGAAGATAATAGTTTCCTTCAGTTTTCTCTATAAATTCAGATAAAACGGCGTCTAGAAAATAAATAGCAAGTTTAACGGCATCGGTGTCTTTCCATTCATCAAAAAGTTCCAGATTCATAGAAGAAAGGCAGCAAATGAACGATTCTTCTCTTGTAGAAGGAAGCATAATCTCCGAACAAAGATTACTTGCATTGACTGTTAATCCCAAATCTTTATAAACCTGAGGTTTGTTTCTGTTCACGTTATCGGTAAAGAAAATATAAGGAAGCCCTTTTTGCTGACGGCTTTCCAAAACTCTTGCCCAGACTTTACGTTTTTCCATATCGCCGTCTATCATATCCTGCATCCAGTAATCTGGTACACAAACTCCCGTAAAAAGGTTCTGAATTGGACTTCCGATGTCTTTTATGGATAAAAATTCTTCAATATCTCCGTGGTCAATATCCAGATAAGCGGCAAAAGCACCTCTTCTTACGCCTCCCTGAGAAACTACATCCATTGCAGTATCGAAAAGCTTCATGAAAGAAACTGCTCCTGAAGATTTTCCGTTGTCGGTTACGGCAGTTCCTCTGTTACGAAGTTCCCCGAAATATCCTGACGTTCCACCTCCGATTTTCGTCTGCATAATTACTTCGCCCATTTTATGGGTAATTCCTTCAATACTATCGGGAATATGAACGTTGAAACAAGAGATTGGAAGACCTCTCTGTGTTCCCATATTTGCCCAAACCGGAGAAGAAAAACTGATCCATCCTTTGGTAATCATTTCTTTGAAAGCAGGCTGCAATTCAGGTTTGTATAATCTTTTTGCGGCTGCAGTGGTAATTCTGTCAATCGCTCCGTCTACAGTTTCTCCTTTCAAAAGGTAACCTCTGTTCAGCATTTGCTCAGATTCTTCGTTGAGCCACCAGATATTTGTATTTTGTTCTTCCATGTTTTTTATATTGTAAAATGTACGTTGTACATTGATTTTTTATTTTTTTAGGAGCTTCACGTTTTGTGTTTCTCCTCACTTTTCTACCTGCTTTCGCTACTCGCTTTTTTCTTTTGCAAAGAAAAAGAGCTCATACATGCCGCTCAATCAGGGCTAATACGACGTTTTTGTTATCTTTACTTCTGAATACTCTCATTGTGGGTAAGGAGTAAACTTTTTAAGTTTTGGCTAAAGCCCGTTTGTATTGAGTTTTCTAATCAAACCTAACGGGTTTTCAAAACCCGTTAGGTTTTTTATAATGATGTATTTTTTGTAAGATAAACATCGCAATCATTCGTATGTAAACTCCAATATTCTATTTCAGCGTTATATCTGTCATACTAATTGTTTTGGTGCTCGCTCCACTTTTTATTTATTCAGTCCCGACAGACTGTAAAATTTCTACTTTATGAGAATCATTCAATCCGCTTTCGTCTCTTAATCTTTGAAACTCTTTGAAAGACGGAACATTTAAAATCATATTCTGTACTTCTTCGTTTTCATAATTTGAAAAATGAACAAACGTAACACCATCTTCTTTTACAAAAACTTTATACTCAAATTTTGACTGGTCTAAAGTTTTAAAATCATTCAAAAATTTCTGAATGTTGCTCTTGTTTTCAGAAACAAATTCAGGTTTTACGGTATAAGTTACAATTACATTAATCATATTTTCTCTTTTATTATTTATAATGATGCAATTGTAAACGCTTTAAATTAAGTCATTAATTGAATTTTACAAAATATTTCGTTTGAGATACTTTGTGAATCTTTAGTTTGTGCTCAGAATGAAATAGCTATACTAGCTGTTTCGACGCTCGCTTCGCTCGCGCCCCGACTTGAGTGGAGCTCTTTTTTCTGAAAATCAGAAAAAAAGCGGGAACGGAAGGCGGATTAAGGCGCCCAAATTCTAAACTACCCCGTCAAAAATTCTCTGAATTTTCGACACCCCTTCAAAGAAGGGGAATTAAAATAAATCGTTCGCTGTGATAGACTTGTCGTGTTTGGTATAATCTACCGGTCTTTTTGCAAAGAAATCATCCATAGAATTAGCGAAAACTTCTTCTTCAAACCACATCAACGGACGGTATTGTTCAGGAGAAATATTATATCTCGGAGCCATGTTGATTTTCTTCAAACTGTCGTCTACACGGTACTTCATAAAATTGATAAGATCTTCTTTTGAGAATTTATCAAGTTCGCCCAATTCGAAAATCCAGCTTAGGATTTCGCCTTCCAATTCTACAGACTGATCTACCAAAGTATAAATATCTTCTATATCGGAATCTGTAAGAAGATCCGGCTGCTCCTCACGAATTTTATTGATAAGGTAAATGCCTCCGTTGGCATGAATCTGCTCGTCAACAGAAGTCCAGGCAATAATGTTGGAAACGTTTTTCATATATCCTTTAAATCTTGTGAAAGAAAGAATAATGGCAAACTGAGAAAATAAAGACACATTTTCTATAAGAATACTGAACAGCAAAAGAGAAGAAACATACTCTTTCGGCGTTGCAGAATTGGCATGCTTTAAAACATTAGATAAAAATTCTATTCTTTTTTTAAGAGCAGGAACTTCTACAACATGGGTAAATTCTTCGTTATAACCCAATACTTCCAATAATCTGGAATAAGCTTCCGAATGGCGGAATTCGCATTCTGCAAATGTTGCTCCCAAGCCATTAAGCTCAGGTTTTGGAAGATGATTGTAAAGGTTTCCCCAAAAAGATTTTACAGAAACTTCGATCTGTGCAATAGCCAAAAGTGCATTTTTAACCGCATTTTTTTCGTGAGGTTCCAACTGAGAATGGAAATCCTGAACATCGGCAGTAAAATCTACTTCAGAATGTACCCAAAAAGATTTGTTGATGGCTTCTACAAACTGTAGAACCTCAGGATACTCAAATGGCTTATAACTAACTCTTTTGTCGAAAATTCCCATATCAAAAAATTAATGTTTTATACTTACTAAATCGTTGGTGACGAATGTCTGGATGTCTGTAATTTTGAATATGTTTCTGTTTTTCTGCACTTTACAGTTTATAAACAGTTCGGTTTATTCACACTACAAACTCCCACAAAGTTAGAAAATGAAGCTCTATTTTGAAAGAGCAAAAGACTAATCGGCTGACTTTTAACCCTAAAAGTTTTCCACATTTACATGAAACTCCCTTGTGTATTGAATCACAGCGATTTAATATCTTAAAATGAATATAAACTAAGGTTTTTAGTTAAACGATTTTTTATAAAACGTTGAATTTTAATAATTTATGTGTTAAACAACGTTAATATAAAAGAAATTTTAAATATTGTAACAAATGTAATCTTATGACTACTTATTGAAAATAAAAAACAGCTTTGCTTAATGTTAGTAATCCAGGATTTACATAAGTCATACGATACGGGAAAGAGTAAATTGCACGTTCTCAAAGGGATTAACCTCAATATTTCCGAGGGTGAATTTGTCTCCATTATGGGAAGTTCGGGTTCGGGGAAGTCTACTTTGCTGAATATTATCGGGATTTTAGATGAAAAAGATTCGGGCATTTATGAACTGGACGGAATTCCTATCGAACACCTCAATGAAGTAAAAGCTGCAGAATATCGGTCCAGATTTTTAGGATTTGTTTTTCAGTCATTTAATCTCATTGGTTACAAAACAGCGGTAGAAAATGTGGCATTGCCTCTGTATTACCAAAATGTTCCCAGAAAAGAAAGAAATCAAAAAGCTTTGGAGTATCTGGAAAAAGTAGGGTTGGGGCAATGGGCAAATCATCTCCCAAATGAGCTTTCGGGTGGACAGAAGCAGAGAGTTGCCATTGCAAGAGCCCTCATTACAGATCCGAAAGTAGTTCTTGCCGATGAACCTACCGGCGCTTTGGATTCTAAAACGACACATGATATTATGAAGCTTCTGCAAGATATTAATAATGAAGGGAAAACGATCATTGTAGTTACACACGAGCCGGATGTAGCTGCACAGACCAAGCGAAACGTTGTGCTTCGTGACGGGATTATCGAAAGCGATGAGTTCATTGAGCAGATTGTTTTGTAGCTGGAAGAAGGTGTTGGAAGCTGAAAGTTTTATGTTTTCATAACTTTCAGAATTAGGCAAGATAACAAAAGCTTATTGTAAAATTAAAAAAAATCGGCGGTAAGATTGGAGGGCTACCATCATCCAGTTTCCCGCTTCAAACTAAAATTATGTTCGACCTAGACAGATGGCAGGAAATCTTCAGTTCTATCCGCAGTAATATTTTGCGGACGGTACTTTCCGGGTTTACTGTAGCATTGGGACTTTACATTTTTATTGTACTTTTTGGTATTGGAAATGGTCTTCAGAATGCATTTCAGCAAGGTTTTACGCGGGATGCTCAAAATCTTATTTCCATTTTTACAGGGCGTACCAACGTTGCCTATGGAGGTTTGCAGGCAAACAGAGATATTACCTTAAATAATGCAGATTATGATGCTATTGTAGGTTCTCAACCTGAAAATGTACAGTATTCTACTCCGAGATATTCTACCAATTTTTTAGTGAAATACGGAAAAGAAAGCGGTAATTACCAAATTTCCGGAGCGAATGATGAAGAGTCTTTTATTGAAAACCAAAAACTGATGAATGGAAGATTTATCTCCAAACGAGATATTGAAAACAATCAGTATGTAGCGGTAATCGGAAGAATGGTTCAGCGGGATTTGATAAAGAATGGAGATCCTATAGGGAAAGAGCTCAATATTAATGGAAGTATTTTTAAGGTAATTGGCGTTTTTGCAGATGACGGAGGCGACTGGGATGAAAGAATGATTAGTTTGCCGGTTTCCACTTTACAGCAGATAAAAAAAGGTTCGGACACAATAAGCAGTGTTTATATAGCTTATAACGAAAATATGAAGCCTGAACAGGCAATAGAATATGGCAATCATCTTGAAAAAGAGCTGAAAGCCAGAAAAAAAGTTTCTCCCGATGACGAAAACGCGGTAATCGTGAATAACAAGGCAAAAGGACTGCAAGATTCTTTTACATTTTTATTTGTAATTACTATGATTGTAGGTTTTATCGGTTTAGGAACTTTATTGGCAGGAATTATCGGAATCAGCAATATTATGGTCTATATAGTAAAAGAAAGGACCAAAGAAATTGGGGTAAGAAAAGCCATTGGAGCAAAACCAAGAAGTATTGTAGGTCTTATAATGCAGGAAAGTATTGTCATTACGGTAGTTTCCGGATTCATAGGGGTAGGAATTGGTGTTTTAACCCTCAAACTGATTGGAAGCAGTCTCGAAAAATATTTTATTAAAGATCCAAGTGTAGGTTGGGGATTAATTTTTGCGGCATTTATCTGCTTGGTGATTTCTGGGCTTATCGCAGGGTTTATTCCGGCTTACAGAGCATCGAGAATTAGACCTATTGAAGCATTGAGAACGGAATAATTTTGTATAAAAATGAAGCAAATTGAGTTCTTTTAAGCTATTGAATTTCATAGTTTATCAGATGAAAACTCAGATTGTAATTAAAATTTAAAAAACATATAACTCGAAAAAAGTGAACATCTTATTCAGAAAAGATACATGGCAGGAAATTTATTATTCCCTCAAAAATAATAAACTCCGAACCTTTCTTACGATGATTGGCGTAGGATGGGGTATGTTTTTGTATGTGAGTCTTTTGGGAGCTGCAAAAGGTATGGAGAATGGTTTCGATAAGCTTTTTTCGGGCTTCGCTACCAATTCTATTTTTCTTTGGGCTCAGAACACTTCTATTCCGTACGATGGTTTTCCGAAAGGACGGCAGGTTTCGCTTCATTTGCCGGATATGGGTTTGCTCGAAAGAAAAATTCATCAGATAGATTATATTTCTCCGCAAAATTCGCGAGGAAGTTTTGGCAATCCGGGTGAACGTATGAGCAGAAACGGAAAAACCGCAGTTTATACCTTAACGGGCGATTATCCTGTGGGAAATAAAATATCAGAAAAGAAACTGATTTTCGGAAGATATCTTAATGATGCAGATATTTCCGGGAATAAAAATGTGGTTGTAATCGGAGAAGGAATTTACAAGAATTTTTTTGATGCCAATAAAAATGAAAATCCAATCGGGCAGTCCATCAACATCAAAGGAATTTTTTTTAACATCATCGGTGTTTATAAAGTTGGAAGAGCAGGAGGCCCTAATAATAACGATACCACCGCTTTTATCCCGCTTTCTACTTTCACGAAAATGTTTAATGACGGCGATCGTGTAGATTTTTTCGCTATTGTAAGCAAGCCCGATGCAGATTTAACGGTAGTAGAAAATCAGGTTAAAGACGAACTGAAAAGTAAAAACCATGTTTCTCCTGAAGATACCAATGCTTTCGGCACATTCAATCTTGGGAAAATGTTCGAAAAAATGACCGGTTTTCTTACCGGGATGCAGCTTTTAACCATCATTGTAGGAACGTTAACGATTATTGCGGGCGTTATTGCTATTTCAAATATATTGCTCATCACGGTAAAAGAACGTACCAAAGAAATCGGAATTCGCCGTGCTTTGGGTGCAAAACCTTCTGAAGTAAGAAACCAGATTTTGCTGGAAAGTGTAGTTATTACACTGGCTTCAGGACTTATTGGCTTTATGTTCGGAATTATTTTGCTGATGATTATAGATATTCTCACTAAAAATCAGGATACATTTCCATTTTATAATCCTACCGTAAATTATGGTGATGTATTTTCTGCAATGGGAGTAATGATTTTGCTTGGGTTGATTATCGGGATGATTCCTGCACAGAGAGCCGTGAAAATAAAGCCTATAGAAGCATTAAGAAGCGAATAGATATGATGAAAAAGCATTTTTTTCTGTTGATATTCTTTTGTTTTAGCTTTGCTAATGCACAGAAAAGAGATTTTTTCATTTTTAAAGAAAGTGAAGTGTACAGTCTGTTCAATTTTATGGAAACAGCAGCAAAAAAACATTCGACTTCCTCCAATTACAGAAATTATATTGAGTCTAAATTATCCGATAATCAGGATTTTCAGAAACTTATTAATGATTTTAAAACTTTAGATTTTAATGAAGGCATCGTAATAGAAGATTACCCGAAAGGTAGAAATTACCGCAAAAGTTATTTAACTTTATTGGTAACACAGTCTTTAAAATCTAAGGATTTGAATGATTTTAACGAAAGAATTACCGGGCTTCTTCCTGTGAATGAGCAGATAAAAATGATGAATGTCTTAAAAGATGCTCAGCCTTACTTCAGGAAGTACGTCTGGAATGACAGCGAATTAAAAATAAAAAAACAGATTGCAGAACTCAAAAAGTTTAAAGATTTAAGTTCGGAGATGTTTATAAAATTCAACAAATTTTATCAGTCTTCGTGGGATCGCGAAATTCCTTTTTATGTTACCCTTTATCCTATTCCGGGAAAAACGGGAAGTACAATGTCTACACCGCATGGGAATGCTCTGTGCATAGGAACATTAACGGATGCCGATGATATTGAAGGTACTTTAAGCGTTACAATGCACGAGATGTGTCATATTTTATACGCAGAACAAAATATTGATGTACAGAAGATTCAGGAAAAGTATTTTGCAGAAAATCCTTCGAAATATTCTCAACTGGCGTATTCTTACTTTAATGAAGCCGTGGCAACAGCTTTAGGAAATGGTTATGCAGGGAAAATTTTGAATAAAGGTGTTTTAGATAAAAGTGAGTGGTACAATAATCCGATAATTAATCTTTTCGCCAAAGCAATTTATCCGATGACGGAAAAATACCTGAACAGCAATAAAAGCATGGATGAAAATTATATTGATGAAGCTATCAGAATATTCGGAGATACTTTTCCGGATTCTATTTATGAATACAATCAAAATTTTAACACGGTAAATATTTATACCGATGATATAGACGGAAATTATATTTTCGATAACTTTTTCGAATATTTTAATGCCAATAATGTCGGAGTTTCCAGTCCGTTGAAAAATATTTCCCAAAGCTCAAAGCTTTTGGAAGATAGCTCTTCTTTCATTATTATTTTAGATAAAAATCAGAAAGAATATCTGGATGAGCTTAAAACGGTTTTCCCTGAAATTGAAAATACAAACTATAATCGCAATATTCAGAATATAAGTTTTCTGGATTCTAAAGGCAGAATGATGGTATTGCTTTTCATTAATAAAAAAGAAGACCTGAAACAGGCAATGGAAAAGCTTTCAAAACATCAAAAAATAGATCAACGTAACCCTGTTCAATATTAAAAAATAAAGATATATATATATGAAAAAGAAGTTTACCTGGAAAAAAGCAATTTACATTTTGCTTGCCCTTATTTTTGCAGTTGCATTATTTTCCGGAATCAGCTATCTCGTAAAATCCAACTCTAAAGAAAGTGTAAGTTTTCTTACCCGCAAGCCAACCGTACAAAATATGGAAGATAAGGTAATGGCTACCGGAAAAATTATTCCTAAAGAAGAGATAGAAATAAAACCGAATATTGCAGGTATTATAGAGAAAATTCTGGTAGATGAAGGCGACCGTGTAGAAGCAGGACAGCTTATTGCTACGGTGAGAATTGTTCCGAATATTGCAGAGGTAAATAACGCTCAGCAAAATGTTCAGAATGCACAATTGCAGATAAGCAATGCCAAGATGAATGTTTCTAATGTTCAAACTCAGTTTACCATGTCCGAAAAGCTTTTTAAACAAGGTGTTATTTCAAAACAGGAGTATTTAACTGCTCAGCAACAATTGTTTGCACAGCAGCAGGCTCTTAAAAATGCCAATCAGCAACTTTTAACGGCTCAAAAAGCATTACAGATAGCAAAAACAGGGGCTACTCCCGATTTACAAAATCTTGCAACCACTCAAATTCGTTCTAAAGCGGCAGGAACTGTTCTTGAAGTGCCTGTAAAAGTTGGTAGCCAGGTAATTGAAGCCAACTCCTTCAATGCAGGAACTACTATTTGTTCGATTGCGGATCTTAATTCTTTGATTTTTCAGGGAGAAATTGATGAAGCTCAAGCCGGAAAACTAAAGCAGGGAATGAATATGAATATAGTAATAGGAGCACTTCAGAACAAATCTTTTCCCGGAACTCTTACCATGATTGCTCCTAAAGGGAAAGATAATAACGGAACGATTAAATTTCCGGTAGAAGGCGATGTAAAAAACCCTAATAATGAATACATAAGAGCGGGATTTTCTGCCAATGGAGAAATTGTTTTAAGTTCTCAGAAAAATGCCCTTCTTTTGGATGAATCTCTCGTTCAGTACGAAAAAAATAATGGGAAAGATCAGCCTTTCGTAGAAGTAAAACAAAAGGATGGAAAATTCAAAAAAGTATATGTAAAATTGGGAGCAAGTGATGGGATTAATGTGCAGGTACTTTCCGGTATCGACAAAAATGCTGAGGTAAAAGTCTGGAATCCATCAGACAAAGATAAAGAAGAATTGAAAGAGAAATCTGCTAAATAATCTTTATTAACGATTGGTTTAAAGCGATTTATAAAATAAAAAATCCGTCTCACATAAAATTGAGACGGATTTTTTTAAGAAAACCTGTTTTAAAATCAACTTAAAAACTTAATTTCTTTGTCTTTGAATTTGTTGGTAGTTACCAGTTTATTCATTGTTTTCAGCATCTTTTTACGAAGTTTTGCCAGTTTACGAACGTTTTTATCTTCGCTGTAATCAAAAATATTGTCTTCGAAGCTAAAAGTATCTCCGTCTTTAAATTCTATTTTGTTTTTTTTCATTTCCCCGAACAACATTAGATTAGTCATGCTTTCTAATACGTAATGTTCGGTGTTTTCTAAAGATTTTAAGGTGTTTACCAACTGTTTTTTATACTTTTTCTTGCCCATGGTTCAGATTTTTTTCTTTTAGATTAATGCAAATATAAATTTTTATTAATAGGTTTTTAAAATTGTTCAAAATTTGTTCCTGTTCTTCATGTTTTTAAGTTAGAGTGTTCATGTTAAGAAAAAAATTATTTTAAAAGTATATAAAATTTCCCAAGAAAAATCAATTGCAAATTATAAGCTGATTGATAATAAATAATCCTCGGAAATTCCGTAATTTTGGACTTGAAAATTTTAAATCTAAAAGTAAATGGACATTATTTTTGACCTTATCGAAAAAGAAAAAGCGAGACAATCTCATGGATTAGAGCTGATTGCTTCAGAAAATTTTGTTTCTGAAAATGTAATGAAAGCTATGGGAAGTGTTCTTACAAACAAATATGCAGAAGGATATCCCGGAAAAAGATATTACGGAGGTTGTGAAGTAATAGATGAGGTTGAAACTTTGGCTATTGACAGAGCTAAACAGCTTTTTGGTATAGATTACGTGAATGTACAGCCGCATTCTGGTTCTCAGGCAAATGCTGCCATTTATCTTGCGGTTTTAAAACCTGGAGATAAAATTATGGGTATGGATCTTTCTATGGGAGGTCACCTTACTCATGGTTCTGCTGTAAATTTTTCGGGAATTCAGTATGATGTGGTTTCTTATGGAGTTCAGCAGGAAACCGGTCTTATTGATTACGACCAAATGAGAGAAGTTGCGTTAAGAGAAAAACCAAAAATGCTTATTGCAGGATTCTCGGCGTATTCCAGAGATTTAGATTATGCTAAATTCAGAGAAGTTGCAGACGAAATTGGGGCAACACTTTGGGCGGATATTGCACACCCTGCAGGTTTAATTGCCAAAGGACTTTTAAATAATCCGTTCGAACACTGTCATGTTGTTACCACAACAACTCACAAAACATTGAGAGGTCCACGTGGTGGAATGATTATGATGGGCAAAGATTTTGAAAATACTTACGGACACAAAACGCCAAAAGGAGAAACTAAAATGATGAGCCAGGTTCTGGACGGAGCAGTATTTCCAGGAATTCAGGGAGGTCCTTTAGAGCATGTAATTGGAGCTAAAGCCGTGGCTTTTGGAGAAGCTATCGACGATAAATTCTTAACTTATGCAAAACAAGTAAAAGCTAATGCACAAGCATTGGCAAAAGCTATGATTTCTAATGGTTTTGATATTGTAAGTGGTGGAACAGATAATCATTTAATGCTTATTGACCTTAGAAATAAAGGTGTGAACGGTAAAGAAACCGAAAAAGCGTTGGTTAAAGCAGAGATTACTTGTAATAAAAATATGGTTCCGTTTGATGATAAATCACCTTTTACTACTTCCGGGATCCGTTTGGGAACTGCGGCAATTACCACCAGAGGTTTAAAGGAAAATGATATGGAAACTATTGCCGGACTTATTTCTGAAGTTGTAGATAATATTAAAAATGAAGAAGTTTTATCTTCAGTAGGAAAAAAAGTTAACGAATTAATGGAAGGAAAAGCTTTGTTCAATTATTAGTGATTGTTTTTTTAGCTTTTTAATATAAAAACAAATTGAGGTGCAATTATTTTGCGCCTCATTGTTTTATAATTCAATATCAATTTTAATAAAAAAGATGAATTCAGATAAAAAGTTGTTTACGTATGAAGAAATAAAGCAAAAGCTTGTAAATTATTGTGTTTATCAGGATCGCTGTCATGCAGAAGTAGAACAGAAAATGCGCGAATTTGTTTTAATACCCGAAGCTAGAGATGAAATTCTCTTATATCTTATGAGAGAAAATTATTTGAATGAAGAACGATTTACCCGAAGTTATATACGAGGGAAGTTTTACATTAAAAATTGGGGTAGAACTAAGATAAAACTCAGCCTAAAACAAAAAGGGATTACCGAAAAATTAATCTCTTCCTGCTGGGATGAAATAGATGAAATAGATTACGAAAAAATAATCAAAAAGATTTACGAAAATTATGATCGTAAATTGTTTGGATTGAAAGAATATCAAAAAAAACAAAAAACTATTAAACATTTACTAAGTAAAGGCTTTGAATATGATGTGATTTTACGAATATTTGAAAATTAACATATATGTAATTTTAACATTCATTAATATTATTTAAAAAAAGTTTAGATTTGTCAGACGAAAAAAAAAATAATTTGATTATCCGTTTTTAATCATAACCCTGTAATGTTAGCAATAATAAGCCTTTCAAAGAGGCTATCTCCAAAATATCTTCGATTTAGCTTGTAGATG
>NZ_JADQBD010000060.1:0-17082 GCF_017808115.1 Chryseobacterium sp. RR2-3-20
TTTTGATAGGTATATTTTGGACACCTATTGAATTTTTCTTGTTCCATAGTTTGACAATATTTAATGAATTTTTTGTCAACCTATTTCAGGAATATGCATGGCAAGGCATAGCATATAACGGAAAAAGTATTGGCGAAGTGCGGGAAGAAGTGAACTAAAAGTTCAATTCAGACCAAACGGAGCCGATATTTTTTCCATGAAGTGAAATTACACAAAACAAACGAAATGGAAAAATAGCGGCGGCGAAAATAGTACAAAATTTTATATGAAAACTTCTCCCCGCATTTTGCCAATACTATGTTACCTGCAGTTTCTTTTAGAATGCGTATCCAAAAGCTAAACCTAAAGCAGGATAAAATTTACTGTTTTTATAGTCAAAGTCATAACCATTTCCAATTCCGGCATAATACCTAAAAATAAAATGATTTCCTAATGGTAATTGTTGTCCAAATTGAACTTCATTCAGCCAACTTTTTCCAACTTGGGGACTGTAATAGTCTGTTCCGCTAAAATAAAATTTAGTTTGATAGGCGATAAATGTTCCGGCGTTATTTTTTAAAGAATGTCCTTTTTCTTCACGTCTTTCTCTGTTCAAATAGTATCTTATTTGTCCTCTGGCAAAAATACTGTTACTGTTTTTACTCCATTCATAAGAAATTCCATTATGCCACAAGTCTGTAATTCCACCCCAACCCAAATTAATGTCTGCCAAAAATTTGTCACTTAAAGGAATTTCGGTTCCAACAGATATTCCTTGTAGTCCAAGTTCAATTTTGTAATTGTTTTCTAAATTAGTTTGTGCATTTGTGATTTGTGAAAACAAAATCACACTTAAAGTTAAAATGATTCTCTTCATTAAGTTATATTTAGTTAATTTTCAATTTTATACGGTATTTGTTTTGAAATTCTGACTAACGTTAAATTAATTCAGTGATAATCAAATAGTTATAGATTTTAATTTTTGACCATTTGATTATACAAAATAGTGAAAATTTCTTCGTTAGCGGCTAAAAACAACTCCGTTTTCGAGTAGGGGAATTGCAGGTAACGGTTAGGGGCTTTGCGAAGGAGCGGATTAGAAAGTATAAAAGCTCAATTTAGCCATACAGTTAGCAAAACCATTTTTTGTTTGCTAATTTACATTTTTTAAGCAAATAAAAAATGGTTTTTGCGGATAAAAAGCACAGATGTTGAATTTTGCACTTAACCCGCTCTTTTGCAAAACCCATGTTATCGGTAGTGGCTCTTGTTGGTCGATTTATTGAGCGTTGGATTGGTAGCTTTTTTGCATTTTTGTTTGGATTTTGTGTGGTTGGAAAAATGCAAATGTGCTACCAAATGTGCGATTTGTTAAAATAATTATTCTACAAGTCCTAATGATAATTTTTATAGATTTATATCTTGTAATATTGATGATTTTAAGTATCTTTGTCAAAGATGAAAACCAAAGAGCAAATAAAGAATACAGGGGCAACCTTTACACCAAAAGAACTTGCAGTTTTTTTGGCTGAAAGAATTGCGTTGTATGCTCAACCAAAAAATAACCGTGTTCTTGACCCTGCTTGTGGGGAGGGGGAATTATTGGTTGCAATGGGCGAAGTTATGAATGAAAAAATCATTGATTTTTCGCTAACTGGCTATGATGCTGATAAACAATATTTGAGTTTTGCCAAAGACCGTTTGTTGCGTTTTGGAAATGAGAAATTCGATTTAGCTCACGAAGATTTTTTATTGTCTGTTGATGTGTCGAGTGTAGGAAATACTCCGTCATTGTTTGATGAATGTACATCTTCTGTCAATAATTCATTTGATATTGTTATTGCCAATCCGCCTTATGTTCGCACTCAAATTTTAGGGACGGAACAAGCTCAAAATCTTGCTCGAAAATTTAATTTGAAAGGCAGAGTTGATTTATATTATCCGTTTCTAATGGCGATGACTGAGAGTTTAAAAGAAAACGGAATACTTGGTGTAATTACTTCCAATCGTTACCTATCAACTAAAAGTGGAGAAAGCGTAAGAAAGTACTTGTCTGAAAATTACGAGATTTTGGAATTGATAGATTTAGGCGATACAAAACTGTTTGATGCGGCTGTTTTGCCCGCAATCTTTATCGGAAAAAAGAAAAAACAAAAATCAGCTTCATCTGCCAATTTTATTAAGATTTACGAAGAACTTAATGGTTATAAAGGGAAGTTGATTTCTGTGGAATTCGTTTATGATATTTTGAAAAATAATCAGTCGGGTTATTTTGTAACTACAAATGGCAAACGCTACAAAAAATCATCAGGAACATTAAAATATAAAGTTGGCTCAACCACTTGTTGGGAAATGTTATCAAAAAATGAATCAGAGTGGATTGCAAAAATTGATAAGGCTACAAAAAATAGGGTAGAAGATTTTTTTAAGGTAAAAGTTGGGATAAAATCAACTGCGGATAAAGTATTCATCAGCGATAAATGGGAAGAATTAAACGGAACAAAACCCGAAGATGAACTTTTGAAAGAGTTGATTTCGCAAGAAAACATTGAACCTTGGAATGCAACGGATAATTTTCAGTTGAAAGTCCTTTATCCTCACATTTCCGTAAATGGCGAAAAACAAACGGTTGATATTGAAAAATATCCCAAGGCTAAAAGATATTTCACACAACACGAAGAAAAATTAAAAGGAAGAAAATATCTGATTGATGCAGGGCGACAATGGTTTGAATTGTGGGTTCCCCATCGTCCCGACCAATGGAAATATCCTAAACTTGTTTTTCCTGACATTAGTTTAAAGCCTCGTTTTTATTTTGATAATGGAGGGAAAATCGTAAATGGAAATTGCTATTGGATTGTAGCAACTAAAGATGAAGATGTTGAAAAACTAATGTTGATTCAAGGAATTGCCAATTCAAAGCTAATGACCAAATATCACGATTTAGTGTTTAATAATAAATTGTATTCGGGTAGAAGAAGGTATTTCACGCAATATGTAGAAAAATATCCTTTACCCGATTTCAAATCGGAAAAATCAAAGGAAATAATTGCAATTGTCAAAAAACTTAATCAAATTAAAGATGAAACTAAAATTTCAAAATTGGAAAACCAATTAGAAATTTTAGTCGCTGAATCTTTTGGAGTTGAACCTGTTTTTAGCTTGGATTAAAAATGGATTTTCCGTAATATTTTTCAAAAAATGACATTGGTATTGTTCGTTGGCATTTGTAACTTTCTGCACTAACATAAGAAAACAATTCGCCCAATTTCTCGCCTGGAGAAAGTATGATTCCCTCGATTATTTCTGTTTTGGGATTAGTCAATGCAATCAAATAACGAACATCAAAAGTTGTCAAATTAGAATCCTCAATAACAATTTCCTCTTTTTCTGGCGAAAATTTACCCAAATCAACTGTTGGGCTATCTTGAACTTTTACTTCTAACAATTGGTTTCTAATGTCAGGGAAAGCTCCATATAAAAGGTCATTTTCATTCACTTCGTAACCTAACAATTCAAGTACTTTCTTTTCTAATGCTTGTCCTCTGTTTTTAGTAGCGGCAGCATCTAATTTAAATCCGATTAGCTTTTCAGCAACCATTTTTTTCAATAAACCAATAGAGAATAAATGTTTAATATCTGGTTCTTCTACCATTCCCGACTTTGGTGGTTCGTAATCGTGGCGAATTTGATAAGAAAGTTTTTTAGAATCGGGGAAGGAAAGGATTTTGTCTACGCTTTCGTAAATATCTTTTCTTACTTTTCCAGAAATTAGTAATTGATGTTTAATAGTTGGTTTGCCAAACTTTCCAAATTTTTGTTCAATGTATTCGGGTGTAAGAATAATAACCGAAGCGATAAGGTTCTTTTCGGTATCAATTCTCACAAAAACAAAACGTACATCATTACATTTTAAACTTTCACCTGATTCGTATTTTATTAATAGGGTTTCTGTTGCAGGTATCCTATTCCAAACTTGTAAGTTGTAAGATGTTCCACTTGTAACAATATAAGTGTCAATAAATTCTCTTACAATTTTTGGAACCCCTTTTGCTTTGGGCGGGACTATTTCAAATTCTCCTTGTCTTGCTAATTCAGGCAATGAATGTTTTTCTAAAATAGAAGCAATTAATTTACGAATGTTAGAACCATCTGTTCTTGTTTTTCCTGTTAGTGTAAATGGTTGTCCTACTAATTCTGAAAAATATTGTGCTAATGTTTCGGGTTGAGTTAGTATTTTGACTGACTTTGGAGGAGTTTTAAAATCTTTATTCATTCTTCAATGTTTAATAAAATAGGAACTTTTGTTTTTAATGCTTTTGCAATTTTTCGTAGGTTGATGACAGAGATATTTCTTTCGCCTCTTTCAACAGAACCAATGTAAGTTCTGTCAAGGTCGCAAGCAAAAGCTAATTTTTCTTGAGATAAGTTTGCTTCAATACGAAGTTCTCGTATTTGATTTCCTATTTGTTCTAAATAATTTTTTTCACTTTCAGAATATGTCGCTCCCATATCGGTAATTTGAAATACAAAGTTCCGAAATAGATGTAAATAAGTCCACGGACTATAAGTATCAAATTTGTAGAAAAAAAGGTGTGGGTGGGCTTGGTTGCGGTTGGGTAAAATTAAATGTGGTGCAAAAGCGTTGGAATTTTGGGTGGGTTGCAACTCTTTTAATTTTGCGAAGCGTTGGCAAAATTTCGGTTTTGTCGGTAGGTTGATTTTGTGTCGTAGCGTTCAAATGCCATTACCGATAACGTTTTGCGGCTTGGCGAAGGTGGCGATTTTTACCACAAATGTTGATGCGGAGAACCAAACTTTGATTAAACCACAAATGTGTCTGCGGAGTACTGTACCGCCACTTTTGCCAAACCGCTGTTAGTGGCTGCCCGATTTAGTGTAGTGGTCTCTTTTTTATCATTCCTCCTTTCGTGTCTTTTATTGCGTGTTGAACTACAAATGCCGTTGCGTCAATTTTCTCAATTTCAAGAAGTAATTTTGATACTTCTAACCTTGTAACAACACAAAATAAAACTTTTCCTTCTTCTCCAAATTCACCACGAGAGCCAAATCCTTTATCGGATTTAAATGCTGTTACACCACGACCCAAATTCCTTGATATATGATATTTAATTTCTTCCGCTTTTTCCGAAACAATAATAACTCCTAAGTATTCTTCAATACCATTTATTATAAAGTCCACAGTCTTAGATGCAGATAAATAAGTAAGCATTGAATACATTGCGGTTTCAATTCCGACTAAAAATATGGCTGAACAAAATAATAGAATATTGAAAACTGCAATGAAATCCCCAACTGTCAAGCTACTTTTTCTACTAACTGTAATAGCCAATACTTCTGTTCCGTCAATTACTGCACCTCCACGAATTGTCAGCCCTATACCTGCACCCAAGAAAAAACCACCAAATATAGATATCAGTAATTTGTCGTGTGTTATGTCAGGCAAGGTAACATAGTGAACTAAAATTGCTAAGGCTAAAATTGCACAAATACTTTTAATAGCAAATTCAATTGAAATTTGTTTTGCACCAATAATTATAAATGGAAGGTTTACTAAAATGATAAGGTAAGAAAGTTCAATTTTAGTTAGCATTTCTAGTAAAAGCGAAACACCCATTGCTCCTCCATCCAAAAAATTATTAGGTAGAATGTAGCCTTTAAGTCCTATGGAAGCCATAGAGACACCTAGAAGGATAAAGATTGCATCTTTTATGTGTCGTCTAATTATAATGCTGTTTAAATTTTTTTTAAGTTTATTCATATCTCTTTTCTTCAAGTTCTTTTAATCGTTTGTTCAAATGTCGGACTTTTACCCTAAGAATAGCACATATCATTGTCAAAGCAATGACAACAATATGATGAATAAAAATTAGTCGGTTAATTTGTTCTGGAATTAAAATGCTCCAATCCATAATGTCTGTTTTTTTTAATTTGAATGTTCGTCACGGGTTGCCACTAACGGGAAAGGGCTTCGCGAGGTGCGGGAAAACTAACGATGAACTTCGGGCGTGGAAAAAATCTTCAACCTGCGAAAATCTTCCGGGCGCGGCTTTCAACCCCGCATCTTGCGAAACCCATGTTGTGCGACGTGCTTTCTTTTCCTATAATTTTTCGTTTTTTTGTTTCGATAAAGTTAATAATTTTTTCCTTTCGCATGGAAAATCTCCGACTAAATCCTAAAAAATTTTCCGAAAATGTTTTGCGCAATTTTTTTGCAAACTTCATGCACACTTTTGAAATATTCACGCACTTTAACGTGATTTTGTCGAGATGTGGATTTTACGGCGTTTTTCCAAAGACGGTTTTTCGGCTCAATTTTTAACACAACGTTTTTCACGCAGTTTTTCCAAAGATTTTCCCCCAATTTTTAGGAACGTTGAAGTTTGGCTTGTTCAAAAATTTCAGATAAATTTTTCGATTTTCACACACTTTATGCGCAATTTTGGCAGCATGTCGTACAACGGAAAAAGTATTGCTGAAGTGCGGGAGAAAGAAGAACTGAAAGTTCAATTATCACTACACTGAACAAAAACTTTTTTCTTTTGCTAATTTACTAAAAAGAGTGAAAAAAAAAGTTTTTGTGGGTAAATATAACCGAGTTTTCTATCTTGACTTTAACCCCGCATTTTAGCAATACCATGTTATATGCAGTGCTTTTTGTTCAGTGTGTTTGGAAATATGTAGGAGTAGTTGAGGGAAATTTATTCTTTTTTGGCGGTGGGGAAAAGAGGGAAGGGAAAAGCTCTTTTGCAGTCTTTGGTTTTGGTGCTGGTGGAGCGGACTGCAAATGTGCTTTTTCCTTTGCGGTGGACTTTGCAATTTGTTTTGTTGTCAACATCGGAAGAATGTAAAATCACATCGTTAAAATAGAAGTCCGCAACGCTCCAATATTAAATCACATCGAAAGAATAATATTCCACATTACGAGAATATAAAATTACAAGGCAAGAATATAACTCTACATCGTGCCAATATAAAACTACATCACAAAAATATAAAGTTACATCGCAAGAATGTAACTTTACATCGAGAGAATATTAAGACTTCTCTGTCTAATATTATTTTCGGTTGGTAAACTCTATATTTGAAACGTTTGCATATTCGGGAGAGGTGGCTCCGTAAATGCTTTTTACGTATTTTTTGACGTTTTGGGCAATGGAGTAGAGTCCCGTTCCATCTGCATACAGAATGTTGTCTCTTTCTATGAGTTTTAGGTTGAGTTCTGCTTCGGTTTGGTCAACGGCTTGGGTGGAACTTACTAAGGTATCTTTGTAGATGTTAAGATTTACCAACTTCAAATCGTCTTCGTTAGGTACGTAGGTTGAAATGGTTGCTAATAATTGCAATAAAATCCCGAAATTTTCGGCTTGTTGGGTGTATGATTGTCGGGAAGTAGAGACTGTTTTGGGGATTTCTTTTCCTTCTTCAGGAGGTGTTGTGGTTTTCTTTTGTCCGCCTTGAATTAAGCGGTTTAAAGATTTCGCTTGGTCGATTGTCCCTTGTTGAAGTCCCAATATTTCTAAATGATTGATGATTTTTGTGCAGGTTGATTTTAGATTTTCGAAAGCGGATTGGCGTATTGTGATGGCGTTTTTGTTTGCGTTTCTTTTCTCTTCGACTTCCGAAATTTTTGCAGATGCCGTGGAATATAGTGCAGTAAGATTTGTAACCTTAAGATTATCTACAGGCGGATTGTAAAGGCTGTAAACGGCAACTTGTTCTGTAAGTTTTTGTAGGTTGGCTACATTTTTAGCGTGTCCTACTTCTGATGTTGATGGCATAATATTTAGTTTTTGATGTTAGTATTTATTTGTTTTTTACAGCAGAAACATTTTTTTCCATTTTGCCACTGAGTTACGGCTCAGTTTGAAATGGAGTGCCAATTGGCTATTGTTGAATTTGTGTTTCTTTTGATAATCTAATATTTTTAAAATATCAGATTTGCTGTATGAACGATGTTTTTGATTTAAGATTTCGTTTTCGTTATTTTGGCCAAATATTTTTTTGTTAATTGTAATAATATCTATTGCTGATAGTTTTTCTTTATTTAATAGATGAAGACAATCATCTTTCTTATATGGGAATTTTGTATCTAGAATATCATTAAAAATTTGTTTATAATTGATAGAAACTTTTTGCATTAGTTTTTTTATGAATTTTCGTAATTCGCAACAATCTTTTTAAAAAGTTTTTTTTATTATACAGGAACCGCAACTGTTTTATTTTCGGTATGTTGAAATTCTTGTGGAAAAACGAGGTGATTGCTGATTTTAACGTTATGATTAAAACGGGCTTTCGTTATTTTTTTGATACTTAATAAATGTATTCTTTAATCTTATTTCCAAGAAAATAATCTGTAATAACAATATCAAGTACTCTGTTATTAATAAAAAACAATATCATTTCTCGTTTAAAAAATATATTTTGGATGAGATTATAAGACCAAATATCAAACTCCGAATGGTAATTACTGTGCCCAATAAGTTGCAAAACCTGCTGTTTTGATTTTTCTTTTAATACTTCTCCAAATTTTGAAGGGTTTTCTGAATATTTCATAATACATATTTTACAGGAGAGATAATATATTCAGGCACTTGCCCTTTGTTATAGAAAATATTATGCAGTGGAATGCCGAAAACATATTCAGTAACTGTAATGTCTGCAACTTTATCATCTGTGAAAAAGAAACAAATTTCATCTTTAAAAAAAAAGATTTTTTTTCGGTCGTAAAACCATATGTTGTTATCTGAAATAGTTTCAGGTTTACCATATTCTGAATAAATCTGTGCCTTAGTTTTACCCAGATATCTTTCTAAATATTGTTTAAGTTTTTGTATTTGCTTATCCATTTGTATAGGGTAGTTTTAGGGATTCCGTAGCGTTCCATTACTTCTGTTTTAGTCATTTCTTTGGTATTAATTTGTTCCAAAACGAAATTGATAATTTCTTTGGTGTAGATGTTTTTACGGAAACGAGGGAGAACGGGCTTTTGTTTTTTTGTATTTTCTGCTTTGGCAGAAGGAGGTGCATATAAAATGAGATGCTGGGTATAAATTCTAAAGAAATCATAATCCAATAATTTGCTCCATTTTAGAAGTAATTCTGTATCTAAACTCCTTTGGGAATAGGCCGCTTTTAATTCTTCTTCTGAGAATTTAAAAAAATTACAGATGCGGGACATTTCTATCCCACTTTCTGTAACTCTCTTTTCAATCATTTGTCCTATGTGAATGTTTTTGAAATTCATATTTAATCGAAAATTGGAACAGCATAGATTAAGTTTTCTCCCCAATCTCCTCCTATTCCTCTTAGATATACACCATGACCTGATGTAGTACTTCCATTCCAAAATATATTAGGCGCACCATCGGTACTGCTAACACTTGGTTGGATATCACCAACAACCTGATAATATCGTTGCGTTCCGCTTGTTGTATTGTTGATGTATACCGTTCCTTGTACTAATTGATAACTAGAATTTCCCGCATAGAGCCCGCTGATTCTTGATGGGTATATTGGACTGCTAGGAATATTTCCTGCAGAAGTCATAGGTTGTGTGGGTATGGTACCAGTAGCAGGAACTTGGCTTCCTGATGGTGTGGTAGTTGTAAATGTACTTCTTATCCATAACCATTGGTCTTTAGACATTAGAGGATTAACTATAGCATCACCATTAGTATTTGTTCCACCACTATTACCTATTTGTATCAGAATATAAGCAGTAACTAACCATTTCCCGGCTGGCAAATCTAGATAAGCCCCCGTTGCATACCAGACCCCGCCTCCTGTTTTCATATAAGGAATATATGCGCCTTGACCTCCTTTCTCTCCTGTTATTACTTTAAGTATTGGTCCTTTTTGCCATCTTGCAACTCCATTAGCATCTGACGTTAATATATAATCGGCATTTTGTGTTCCATCCACTAATTTAAATCCAGGAATTACGCTTGAAGAAGTACCTCCAGTTTGAATTTCCAATTTTACTGAAGGGTTTTTAGTCCCTAATCCTACATTACCCTCTTTTCCAGAAGTATTCGAAACTACTACATCATCTGCAACGGTTGTAGATGTTGAGGCAATATTGTTATTATTCTTTTTAGAATCAATATGAAAAACGCCTTCCGGTGTGGATGTATTAATACCGACCTGTGAGAATGCTGCTGTTGAAATAAATAATGCAGCGAAAAGAATTATATTTTTTTTCATTTTTATAAAATTTAATTGGTAAAAAGGTAAAAGGGGTTATAAAATCCCTTTTACCTAGAGATTGATATATTGAAATTGTGTTATCCTACTGTGGTGGGGGACGAATGCTGTTTGCCGTTATAAAAACAGAGGGCGTAAAGTGGTTGTATTTCTCAAAAATTTGTTTTTGGGAGGATAATGTAGTCGTAATAATAGTTCTGTCTTTTTTCGGGAAAAGAGCAAGCACTTTTATATTTTGTGTAGTAGTGGGAGCAACAGCTGTAGTGCAATTAGTTGAAAAAAGAAATATATTTTGATCATTACTTTCTTTAATAATTTCTTTCGGAACTGCCGTTTCTTTGTTTGGTGCCTGTTGTACTGTTTTTCTTTCAGCTTTAGAACGGTTTTTTGGCTAAATTCTGTTTTATTTTTTCAGATTTTTCTAAGTAAATAAGGGTAATATTTTGGATGGGTTGTAAACCTGTTACCGTAGTTCCTTCTGCAATATAAATACGGGCTTGCTTTTGAGAGAAGTCTTGGGTAATTACAGTTCCTTTACTGATGACTATTTGTGTGTCATTGCTTTGAAAAATCTGGGCAGAGAGAAAAGATGAAAAAACAAAGAGACACAAAATCACGGGCAACTTTGGGATGCCTGACAGGTAAAGTGTTTTTTCTACTTTTATGATCTTATTTTTCATCATTAGCTTCAAGAATAGTCCTGCTTAGACTACTTTCTCCTATGCAAATATAGACATATTTTTTAGATGCAAATTTATAATCACCTGTAAGATAATTCTCTATTAAGAATGAATACCATTTTTGATGTTTTTTTACATCAAAAAGTGATGCTTCAAAAATACATTAGCTCTACAAAATTGGCAATGAAGAATATTGAACTGTAAGTCAACAAGTTAGAAAGTAGTCTAAGCAGGACTATTTTTTATGTTAAATTCGTTGAATATTAACCATATAAAACTCAACGAAATGACATTTGAATTCTTTCTGTCAGCAAGTGGCAAACAAAAAAACATTTATCTAAGCCTTACCGATAATCAACAAAATAAAACCTACACTTTCCGTACGCATCTAAGGATCTCAGACGATGATTGGGATAAAGAGAAGCAGCGTCCCGTAAATATCTACCAAAAAAAGCATAAACAGTTGAATGCAAAATTGGATCGGCTCAAAAAAGAACTTGCGGAATATATTCGGGAAAAACGTGAAGAGAAAAAACGGGTGGGACAAAGAGAATTGTCAAGAAAAATAACATCCGTTTGTACAGAAAAGGTAAAGAAATTTCCGGAAAACACCTTGTTGTATTATGCAAAATGTTATATCGATGCCAAGAAAGAGTTTATCTGTCCTTCTACCTACAAAAGATACAAGGTTTTCTTTCACTTATTGGCGCGTTTTGAAGGCTTTTCGTGTCAACGTTTGTGCATAGAGCAGGTAAACAGTGACTTTGTACGGGATTTTATGGCTTTTGGAAAAGAAGAGGAATACAGCGAAAATACGATTTACAGAACCATACATTTTGTAAAAACGATACTGAACTATGCCGAACGCAAAGGCATAAGAACGTGTGTCCGGGAATTGGAAATACGCCGCGAAAAACAAAAAAAGCACGTTGTAACGCTAACCGAACAAGAAATTGCTCAAATACAATCCACAAAAGTTCCGAAACATCTGGAAGCTGCCAAAGACTGGCTGCTGATCAGCTGTTATACCGGGCAACGCTTCTCGGATTTTATACACTTTGATACAAAAAAGCTAAAAGAGGTTAACGGGAAAATGTGTCTGGCGTTTGTTCAGCAAAAGACAAAAAAAGATATTTTGTTGCCGCTTCATCCTACGGTTTTGAATGCTATTGAAAGAAACGGAAACAGTTTTCCTGCATTGATGGATATTCAGCATTATAACAGCGAAATAAAAGAAATAGCCAAACTTGCGAACTTAAACGAATCGGTAAAAGCAAGGAAACGTTTGGGATTTCGCAGTAAAATTGTTCAGGCAAAAAAGTGGGAATTAATGACCAGCCACATTGGAAGACGAAGTTTTGCCACGAATTTCTATGGGAAAATCCCAACTCCTCTTTTAATGGAAGCGACCGGGCATAGTACGGAACAGATGTTTCTGAGATATATCAATCCTGTGGATAAGGATAGGATATTGTCTTTGAGCAATTATTTTGACAGGATGTATGAGGAGAGGGTGGCGGTGTGAGTTTTTCTTTAATCACAAAATATTCTAACGAAAACCAAAAGCGGTGGGGAAATCAGCTCTTTTGCAAAATAAGCGATGGGAAAAGCTTTGGCTTTTTGCAAATGTGCTGATGTGTGTTGGCAAAAAGCGGCTGTAAAAAAGAATAAATTTTGGGTGGGAAATGTTTAAGTTTTATGAAGTTTGTTTTTTCGTTAAATTCAATTTAAGAGAGATTTTAATTTATGTAACCTCGCTGATAGCATTGCATATAACGGTTCTCATATTTGCGAAGGCGGGGATTTTCAGCACTAAACTTCATTAGAAGCACAAAGCTTGAATTTAGCACGTCACTGTCATAGAAGCACCAAACCCCCGCTTTTGCAAATATGATGTTGTGCGTTCGTCTTTTTATTGAATTATTTTTAGTTTTCTGAATGCTTCTTTTGTTGAATTCAATCGAATAATTGGAAATTCGTCCATATTTGTTTCTTGCTTTTCAACGTTTGTAGCAAAAAAGTACACTGAGTTATTCGTTTCTAAATATCCAACTAACCAACCATTATTCATTTCATTCCTCATTCCCCAACCTGTTTTTCCACTTATAACATAATTTTCAGTTTTTTCAATTTGCATTATGTCTTTCATTATATTTTCTGTTTTTTTTGAAATCGGTAATTTTGAGAAATATAATCTTTCTAAAAAGTCGATTTGTTGCATTTGAGAAAATTTGGATTTTCCTTCAAGCCAAAAATTATCAATGGTTAAAGTGTCGAAAACCATTCCTTTGTAATCTAATTTTCTCAAATATTTTTTCATTCTTTTTACACCAACTTTTCTAGCAATTTCTTGATAACAAGGAACACAAGAAACTTGAAACGCTTTTTTAAAAGTCAAATCTTCTTCCCAACTTTTAAATCTCCGTTTTTCACCATTCCATTTGAAAATTGCAGAATCATTTTTAATTATTCCAGTTTCTAAAGCAATTATTGAGTTCGGAATTTTGAAAGTTGATGCTGGAATTACTCCAGTTTTTGCCCAAGAAAAATCGTTAGAATAATATATTTTGTTTTTTACGTCATAAATTAAAATTGATCCGTTTACTTCTAAACTATCCAAAATATTTCCAAATTCTGTTTTTACAACTTCTTTTGTATTTAGTTTTTTAGTTTGGCAATTTGCGGTAAAGTTTACTAATATAATTATATTTAAAAGTATTATTATTTTTCTCATTTTAATTTTTGTTTCATTAAGGTTTATGTCGCTTCAAGATGACGCACAACGTTCCGCAGCTACACGAGGTGCAAGGCTTCGTGACTGCATATTATCTATTTAAGTAAAAAGTTCAATGCGAAACGGCAATTCCACTAAATCCTTGCATCTTGTGTAACTGCTGTTAGCTGTAGTCTTTTTATTCCACATTTTCTAATTCAAGAACTGTTTTTGTGCCGTCAATATTTTTGTATTCCAGCTTTACAAAACCAAATTTAGGATTAAAATAAGAAATTAGTTCAGTCTCGCCAATTCTACTTTTTGCTGTTGCTTGGACAATATAACATTCCAAATTGCCCAATTTTGTTGAAATAGTTTTATTTTCCTTGATTTCATAATTATAAATATTTTCAATTCTACCTTTCCATTCTAACCATCTTTTGTCCGACCAATGGTCTCCGATGCTTAATTTCCAATCCCATTTAGTTCCAGTTTTATAGGGTGCTTTTATATATGGAAATGGATTTAACTCTAAAATTTTAAAAAAGTTACTTCTTGGAGGATGCATCCATAAATTCATTTCATTCTCAATTGCACCAGTAACTTCACTTGCAAGTTTTTCTCCATTTTCCATTAAATATTCATATCCAATTGCAGTTTGATTATAGTCGTGATCATCTTCACCAAACGGATTTCCCAAATTAGGTTTTAAAATTAAATGCTTAACAGTTTCGCTATCTATTTTTTCGAGATTAATAAATTCCCAATCATAAGTTCTATAGCCTTCTGGTTGCAAAATTGGTTTACCTCTTTTTATTAAAAATTTTTCTCCTTTTGTATTTTGATAAAAATAGGAGTAAATGAATTTTTTACCAACATTGTAAATTTCATTATTAGCATTATAAACTTCATCGTATTGTTTTGTACTGTCTTTTTTTTCAACAGTAACTCCGTCTTCAATAGTGAATTTATCTAAATTCTTTTGAGTAGAGCATGAAATAATTAACATTAAAAATGTTAAAAGTTTAATTATCTTCATAATACGTTTCGGTTTTTTTAAGATTACAGCTAACGGAAAAAGTATTTGCGAAGGGCGGGCTAAATTGAACGAAAAGTTCAATTTCGACCGAGCGAAGCAAATTGCTTTTTCAGATTACCAAATTACAAAAAAAAGTAATATGAAAAGCAATTTGCGGCTAAATGCATAGGGTCTTTCTATTATGTATTCAACCCCGCCTTTTGCAAATACAATGTTAGGCGATCGCCCGTTTTTTGGTAAGGATTTATAAATTTTCACCATTTGCTCGATTATATTCATTATCATAGTAGATAGAAATATAATATTGATCATCACCAAGTTGGTAGATTCTAAACCAAACAGCTTTTTTAGTTATTTTGTCAATTAGAACTGAGAAAACTTTTTGTTCAATCTCTTTATTTATTTCTTCAGTCGGGTTTTCGATTTGTTCATTCGTATATTTAGACAGAAGTGAAGTTTTTACTTGTTTTGCTATCTCGCTTTTATCAATTTCTGTTTTTTGATAATAAAGAGCATCAAAAAATTTATTCTTTACTGTCATTTCATAAGAAATGTCCTCTTGTTCCGAAATTTCATAGTTATCATCTGTCAATTTTAAATATTTGTCATTATTTTGAAATTGTTGACATAATTTATTGAATCTTATTTTAATACTTGCTTCATCAACTGTATTTGCATCAGAAACCATTACTCTACTTACTCTATTATTCGTGGTTGCTATATTAATGTTTACAAGGGTTTCATTAAATTCACCTACTAGTATTTGTTTATCAGTTAAGCTATTTGAAAATCCTTTTAATTTTAGATTTTTAATAAATTCAACTTTACTTCCGTCAATAGGTATCCCTAGAAATTTTGTAACATCATTTTGGGCATTTAGTGGTTTGAAAAAAATAAATATGAGCAAAACCAAGATAAACTTTGAATAATTTTTTTTCATAAATAATTTAGTTTAATTTGAGTTTTTATTAAAGTGTTCTATTGAATCTTAACGTGTTTAATTCGGGTGTCGCCTAACGGTTGGGTATTTCTGTTGGCGGGGATTATTATAATTAGTTTTTGTAAATATAACAAAAAGAACAACTCGCGAAAATCTTTATGATGTAAACTTCAACCCCGCTAACAGAAATACCGTGTTGTAGGCAGTGCCTTTATTGTTTAGCACACCATTTAACTAGTTGCGGGTAAAGTTTGTCAATTTTTTTATTCTTGTTTTTTGCACGAAGTTTTTTAAGTTCATTAGTAAATTCGTTCATTTTTATAAATCCACGATTTACCATTGTATAATTTACTTCCTTTTCAATTTCGTTAAGCAATTTTGTATCGCCTTTCCAATTGTCAAGTGCATAAAGAATAAAAACTCCATAAGTCATGTACTCATTGAAAACATGTTCTCCTGTTGGATAATATTCTGTTCCATAAACTTTTGCATTTACCCATTTATCACGATTTTTTAATGCTTCGTCAATTTGTTTTTCATATTTGTTGCTCGGTTTGTTTACATAATTGTGGTCAATTTCTGTAAACATAACTCTTGTGTTAAACGCTTCCGCATTTTTTTCTGTTCTTCCTTCAATTTTGGAAAGTGCAGGTAAAACCATTTCAATTAATTTGAAATCTTTTTCGTCATAACGATTTGTATAATTCAAACCATTTATTAATTGAGAAGTATAAATTACATAACTGTCATTTTTTGCTTCAAAGTTTTTTTCAAGCCATTTCCATTGCTTTACCAAGTTTACATTCTTTTCATAATTTTCATAAATCTTATTATAAAAGTCTTTGTGGTTACTATAGAATTTTCTAAAGTCTGATTTTTTTGCAAAATCTTCTATTTCCTTTTTGTAGGTTGTAATTGGATTTTTGTCAATTTTAACTTTTGCAACTTCGTCCGCTGTGAAAAAATAAACATCATCAGGTTTCAAAACATCTCCGTCAAAATTATAAGTTTGAGAATTTCCTGTAAAGAAAAGATAATTTAAAGGACTTTCTTTCATAAGACTGTCCATTTTTAATATTATCGGTTCATTTTTGTATGGTTTGAATTGCTTTAAAACATCTTGATAATAATCGCCTTCTTGAAAAAACATATCGTCGTTTCCTAAACCATAATCAGTTATCGCAAGCATAATAATTAGAAGTTCCTTTAATTCATTTACTTCAATATTATATTTCCCACGATTTTCTTTCTTAAATTGTTCTGTAAATACTGCTTTTTTTTGTTGTCCGAATGATTTGAATGTGAACGCAATTAAGAATAATGCGATAAAGGTTTTTTTCATAAATTTTAAATTGATTTTTATTTTTTATTTGTTTTTAGCGGTATTTTTGGTGGCATTGCCTACAACGGAAAAAGTATTGGCGAAGTGCAGGATTTCGAAGAACTAAAAGTTCAAGAAACACCAAACGTAGCGAATGCTTTTTCAATACTGCTAACTTACAAA
>NZ_JADQBD010000061.1:0-16898 GCF_017808115.1 Chryseobacterium sp. RR2-3-20
AGTTGCTCCTCAGCATTGCTCACTTCCTCTTCCAATCAACCGCAAAATATTACGAATTATTTTTGACAAAAACACCAACTATTTTTGACCACATTACCACAATTATTAATAAAAGGCTGTCTTACTTAGGACAGCCTTTTTTATGTTATAAGAACTTTTTTAAAAGCTTTAAAACTTATGAATAAAGAGAGCTTTGTTAATTCAGTAGATAATATAAATCTGGATTGAATTTATTAATAAAAGCTCAGAATAAAGATGAATTATAGTACCTGAAATCTACTGGTAAAATTACGCCTGCTTGAAGTTTGAGTTTTTCAATAAACTACAAACTTATTTACAATACTCTACACTCATCGTTCATTTTCAAAAAAAAAGTTTCCATGCTGAACAAAAAAAGACCGCCGTAAAATAGCAGTCTTTTTTATAAATCATTTATTATTTCTTTCTCTGTTGCTCCTGAGCTTTTTGTTGAGCCTGTGCATTCTCCATCATTTCTCTCATTCTTTTCTGGAACTTTCCTTCTTTTTTAGGCTGAGCTTTATTCGCCTGAATCTGAGCATGAATTTTCTTTTCATCTAAGATTACATATTTTATAACAAGGATAATTAAAATATTAATCGCATTGGATACAAAATAATACCAGGACAAACCGGAAGCAGAAGTATTTAGGAAAAATAAGAATGTAATTGGGAAAATGTACATAATTACTTTCATATTCGGCATTCCTTCCTGTTGTGGCTGTTGCATGTTCCCGGAAGTCATTACCGTGTAAATTAAGATAACAACGGTACACGCTATAGCAAAAATACTTAAGTGATCTCCTAAAAAAGGAATTTTGAAAGGCAGTTTAATTAAATCATCATAAGCTGTTAAATCTTTTGCAAACCAGAATCCTTGCCCTCTCAAATCAATAAAATTCGGGAAGAAACGGAATAATGCGTAGAAAATAGGAATCTGCACCAACGCTGGAAGACATCCCGCCATTTGATTTACACCTGCTTTTCGATAGATTTCCATGGTAGCTTGTTGCTTTTTCATAGGATCTGCATCTTTGAATTTAGCATTAGCTTCATCAATTTCCGGACGAATAACTTTCATCATTGCACTCAGCTTATGCTGTTTGTACATAATAGGCGATAAAATTAATTTTACGATAATCGTCATTAAGAAAATTACCCAACCTGCTGCAATACCCCAAGATGCAATAAAGTTATACATCGGGATAAAGAACCCTCTGTTCATCCAGCCAATAAACGACCAGCCCAAAGGTAAAATTTCATCAAAATTCTTATCATAAGATTTTAGCAATGGTAAATCTAAAGGTATAAAATACCATGTAAAGTCTTGATTAAGCTCACTTCCATTCATAGGAACAAAACCTTCGAAATTCAGCTTTTTAAGATATTCGCCTTCTTCAATAGCATCCTGATTTCCTTTACTTTGCGTGAAACCACTTTTAGACTCAATAACTGAAGAGAAAAACTGTTGTTTTACACCAATCCAGTTAAGGGTTTCATCTTTTTCATCCATCGTGCTTCTTCCATCGTAATCGTAATCTTTATAATTATTAAAAGCATAAGAAAACTCGGAGTGAGACTGTTCTTGTGCTCTACCTTTTTCTAAGTTTCTAACATTATAATCCCAGATAAAATCTGCTTTATTGTCGGAAGAAACATTGGCAAGCCCCTGAGATTTCACTTTAAAATCTAAAGCATACTGATCTTTAAGTTCTCCCGTGGTATTAATGGTATAAATAAACTGAATAGCAGCACCGTTATAGTTTGCGGTTAAAGTAACCGAATTACCGTTCACCACTGGGGTAAAAACTAAATCTTTTGTATTGATCGTTTTCCCTGTTTTATCTTTGAACTGAAACCCGTAATTGGAATTATTTTTATCGATAAGATACAGCGGAAGGTCTGCTTTATCTGTTTTATGATCGTAAGCTTTGTATTTCAGGAGTTCAACTTTGGAAACCTGACCTCCCAAACTCGAAAATTCTAACTTCAGCTCCTTGTTGGCAAGCGTAGCAGTCTGAATAGAGTTGGGCGTTACATTTGGATTGATATTCGTTGCCTGAGTAGGCTTTGCAGCATTTTGCGCCTGTTCCGTTTTCTGTTTTCCAGCATTTAAAGCTTCTTTTTTTTGCTCATCTTTCTGGAAGTAAAACATAAATCCGAAAAGAACTAAACATAAAACCGCAAAACTGATAATCTGACTTTTATCGAGTCCGTTGTTCTGTTGCATTTTATTTTTATTAAAATTTTTAAATTTAATGAAGTAGCAAATCTGCTCCTTTTTAGAATCGACAAAAATACTGTTTTTTTATCAAAACTCTATACTATAATATGTTGGTATATAATAAACTCAGGCTGAGAATAATCAGTCTGAGTTTATTAGATAACGTTTACAATTCAGAAATTACTTTAATTTTCAAATTCTGCCGGTTTTATGCCTAAGATTTTGCTGAACTGTAAGTTGTTATCATTATTTAGTTATTTTGATGTGCAGGCTTTAATAAATGCCTTAAACAAAGGATGCGGAGTTGCTACTGTACTTTTGTATTCCGGGTGATACTGTACTCCAACGTAAAAAGGATGATTCGGCATTTCTAAAGCTTCTACCAAGCCAGTTTCCGGGTTTGTTCCTGTGGCTAAGAATCCATTTTTTTCAAACTCATCCATATACTCGCTGTTGAATTCGTATCTGTGGCGGTGTCTTTCGCTGATATTTTCCGAACCGTAGATATCGTTTAATGCTGAACCTTTTTTCAAAGAACATTTCCAGGCTCCAAGACGCATAGTTCCGCCTTTTTCTACAACATTTTTCTGTTCCTCCATTAAAGAAATCACCGGATGTTCGGTAGAAGTATCAAATTCCATAGAATTGGCTTTAGAATATCCTAAAACATTTCTCGCAAATTCGATAGTCATAATCTGCATTCCCAAACAAATCCCCAACATCGGAATTTTATTTTCTCTTGCATATTGTGCAGTAAGAACTTTCCCTTCAATACCTCTGTCTCCAAATCCAGGAGCTACCAATATACCCGAAACGCCTTCTAAAGCTTCTTTAATATTTTCTTTCGTTAAATCGCCACTGTAAACCCATCTTACTTTTACCTCAGTTTCCAAATTGGCTCCTGCATGTTTAAAAGCTTCAGCAATAGAAATGTAAGAGTCCTGAAGAGAAACATATTTACCAACTAATGCTATTTCGATAGATTTTTTAGGATTCTGGAACTTTTTCAAGAAAGATTTCCAGTTCTTAAGGTCTGCTTCTTTATCGCTTTTAAGATCTAATTCTTTAAGAACTACATCATCAAAATTTTGTTTTTGAAGGTACATAGGAACTTCATAGATAGTATCCAAATCCTTACATTCAATTACATTGTCCAAAGGAACATTACAGAACTGAGCCAGTTTTGCCCTTTGATCTTTAGGAATTGTATGTTCTGTACGGCAAACCAAAACATCTGCCATAATTCCGCTTTCCATCAACTGACGAACAGAATGCTGAGAAGGTTTTGTTTTCAGTTCTCCACTTGATGCCAAATACGGTAATAATGTTAAATGAATCACCATTGAGTTGTTTTCACCCAATTCCCATTTTAACTGACGTACCGTTTCTATGTAAGGCAAAGATTCTATATCTCCAACAGTTCCGCCGATTTCAGTAATAATGATATCGTAATTCTGTTTAGATAAAATCTTGATTCTTCGCTTGATTTCGTTGGTAATATGAGGAATTACCTGAACCGTTTTTCCCAGAAAATCTCCTTTTCTCTCTTTTTCTATTACAGTCTGATAGATTTTTCCGGTAGTAACATTGTTATTCTGAGAAGTTGGCGAATCGAGATAACGCTCATAATGACCTAAATCCAGATCTGTCTCCGCACCATCTTCGGTTACATAACACTCTCCGTGCTCATAAGGATTCAAAGTTCCCGGATCAATATTGATATAAGGATCAAGCTTTTGAATAGTTACACTGAAGCCACGCGATTTTAGTAGTAGACCAAGAGAAGCAGAAACGATTCCCTTTCCCAAAGATGAAGTTACACCTCCTGTCACAAAGATGTACTTTGTATTCTTTTTACTCATTAGATTAGGTTTGTGCAAAGTTATGGGAAAAAGAAATGCAAAGCAATTTATTTTGAAATCCATAATCTGTTGGACATCAAAAAAAGCTTCCCGAAACCGAGAAGCTTTCACCTAAACCAAATTATATATGAAAATTATTGTTTAACCAATTCAAAATATGCATTTACCTCAACATCTTTTGCAATACCTGCTCCTGTTGGGTCGTATTTAATGTTATAATCTAAACGATTAACTGTAAATTTTGCCTGTACTCCTGCAATTTCTTTACCTTGCTGGTTTTTAGCAATACCACCAAAAGTAACAGGTATACTGATGTCTTTAGTAACATCTTTAATCGTTAATTTACCTTTAAGAGTATAAGACTTATTTTTTCCAACTACTACAGAAACACCTTCAAACTTCATTTCAGGAAATTTTTCTGCGTCAAAAAAATCTGCACTTTTTAAATGCTTATCTCTCATCTCGACTCCTGTGTTTATAGATTGTGTATTTACAGAAAAGTTAAATTGAGCACGATCTAAATTTGCCCCTGGAGTAACAACACTTCCTTCAAACTTATCGAATCTACCTTGTACAAAGCTAATACCCATGTGTTTGATATTGAAATTAACAGAAGAGTGCATTGGGTCTACAGACCATGTTGTTTGTGCAAAAGTGAACATGCTTATTAAAGCAAAAACAAAACTTAATACGATTTTTTTCATTTTTTTAAAATTTTATAGTGCAAATTTACTTCTAACAGCATTCTAAAACATTGATCTATGATAAGTATATTTTTTATTTTCATTTCTATGAAATATACAAATCTTTTCCCAGATTCCTGAACCAAGAAACTTGATATATTTCACCCTACAAACCTTCTGATTTCCAAAACAATTAAAGAAATTTCACTTTATATTGACTAATTTTGTTAGAGAAAAAAATCAAATAAACAACTATGAAAGCAGCAAGATGGTACGCCGCAAAAGATGTACGTGTAGAAGAAACAGCCGAACCCGTTGTAGGCACAAAACAAATTAAGATTGAAGTAAAATTTGCAGGAATTTGTGGTTCAGATTTACATGAATATGTACACGGACCCAATCTTATCCCTTCAACAGAACCTTATCCTTTAAACAATCATTTTGGAGTAACCACTTTAGGACACGAATTTTCCGGCGTAGTTACCGAAGTTTCAGAAGACTCTCAAACCGACATTAAGCCTGGAGACAGAGTGGTGGTAGAGCCTATATTTAAAAATCCGAAAAGCCCTTTTGTAAACAGTGGAGAATACAATCTTTCTGAGCCTTTGGGATTTGTAGGTTTAAGTGCCAACGGAGGTTTTGCTCCTTTTGTTGTTGTAGAAGATTATATGGTACACAAAATCCCCGACAGCATGACTTTCGAACAGGGAGCATTGGTAGAACCTGCAGCTGTTGCTGTATATTCTGTTATGCAAAGCGGACTGAAAATGGGTGAAAGCTGCGCAATTTTCGGAGCTGGTCCTATTGGTCTTTTGTGTCTGCAAGCTGCAATGGCTGCCGGAGCTGGAAAAACTTTTGTTATTGATGTTTCAGAGAAAAGACTTCAGAAAGCAAAAGAACTTGGAGCCGATTACATTATTAACGGTTTAGATACCGACATCCCCGAACAAATCCGCAAAATAACAGGATTGGGTGTAGACCGTGTTATAGATGCTGCAGGTGTACAGTCTACTTTCACCAACGGAATGAAAGCCTTAAGAAATGGTGGAACCAACTTATTGGTGGCTTTATTTGGAAAACCGGTAACCTTTGATGCTTTCGATGCAGTTTGTCTAGAAAAAACAGTGAAAGGCGTCATTGCCTATCGAAATATTTTTCCACAGGTCATTCAGCTTATCGATTCTAAAAAAAATGGATGTAGAAAAACTGGTAACACGCAAAATTACCTTAGACAATATCGTAAATGACGGATTTGAAGCTCTGATTAAAGATCCTTCTGAAGTAAAAATCCTTATTGATATAGCCAATAGCTAAAAACTTTCATAGATAATTCTGCAAACCACCTCTTACATTTGTCTTTCAAATAGAGGTGGTTTTTTATTATATACCAATAAATTTCATCATTTAAAATATTTTATCTGAAGAATAATTTCCAAAATACCCAACATTCTATCTGTAAAATTTTTACCTTCTAAAAATTAGAAAATGTAAAAAAAAATCTTCAATTTCGCAAAATGGCAAAACTTAAAACAGCATATTTCTGTCAGAATTGTGGTTCGCAATATCCGCAATGGTCGGGGCAATGCAAAAACTGCGGAGAATGGAATACTTTAGTGGAAGAAATTGTAGAAAAAACCTCATCCAAAACTCCCCCATTTTCCAAATCGAAGCAGCATGTTATTAACATTATCGAAGTTGAAGCAGTAGAAGAACCTAGAATAAAAACTCCTTCCGATGAGCTCAACCGTGTTCTAGGAGGCGGAATCGTTCTTGGATCGGTTACTTTAATCGGCGGCGAACCAGGAATTGGGAAATCTACCCTTCTATTGCAGCTTGCACTCAAAATGAAGAAAAAAATATTCTATGTTTCGGGAGAAGAAAGTGCTTCGCAAATAAAAATGAGAGCAGACCGTTTGGCAGAAATTAAAAACCCCAACTGTTTTCTTTTTACGGAAACCAATCTTGAAAAAATTCTGCATGAAGCCAAAAAACTGGAGCCTGATTTTGTCATTATCGACTCTATCCAAACCTTACAGTCACAATTAATTGAAAGTTCACCCGGAACAGTTTCACAAATCCGAGAATGTTCCAACGAAATTATTAAATACGCCAAAGAAAACAACATCCCTGTTTTTCTGGTTGGTCACATCACCAAAGACGGACAAATTGCCGGTCCGAAAGTTTTAGAACACATGGTAGACGTAGTTCTGAACTTCGATGGCGACAGAAACCATCTTTTCAGACTGTTAAGGGCTAATAAAAACCGTTTCGGATCTACCTCGGAAATTGGTATTTACGAAATGATTTCTCAAGGTCTGAAAGAAATAAAAAATCCTTCTGAAATTTTAATCACCAAAAAATTTGAAGAACTTTCCGGAAATTCGGTTGCGGTAACTTTAGAGGGAAACAGACCGATGCTGTTAGAAATTCAAGCTTTGGTAAGCAGTGCCGTTTACGGAACTCCGCAAAGAAGCTGCACAGGTTTCGATTCTAAAAGGCTTAATATGCTTCTTGCAGTTCTGGAAAAGAGAGCAGGCTTTCAATTAGGTGCAAAAGATGTGTTCTTAAACATTACCGGAGGCATAAAAACAGACGATCCCGCATTAGATTTAGCAGTTGTAGCATCCATTTTATCGAGCAATGAAGATATTGCTATTTCCGAACAGTTATGTTTTGCCGGAGAAATTGGGCTAAGCGGAGAAATTCGTCCTGTGGCTCAGGTAGAACAAAGAATTACAGAAGCTGAAAAATTAGGCTATGAAAAAATTTTTGTGTCTAACCTTAATAAAATTCCTAAAAGAAAATTTGGAATTAAGATTGAAGAAGTAAGCAAAGTGGAAGATTTTCACGAAAGACTTTTTTAAAGGAATTTGAATTTTTGCTGAAAGATAACAAAATCGAAAATTAACAATTGGATTACCTATTTCACCATCACTTATCTATATATTTGTCATTCAATAATTTTCAATTCAAACAATGAAGAATAACATTACTTTTTTGATGCTTTTTTGCAGCATCATTATGTTTTCCCAAAACAAAATATTCCAAAACAATATCGGTGAAAACAGCCTAAATCCTAATCAGAAGATTGATAAAAAGCTTTCTGAAACTTACCTTTCAACCAAATATTATATACAGTCTTCTTTCGATATAAAGTCTGATCTTACAATAATTTTACCTTCCAACAGAGAAATTAAGGCTGAATTTTCAAGAAGTTTTAAATATAGCAATGGCAGCGAATCTTCCGTTTTTACTGTACAAAACGAACCAAATTCTGAATTGGTTCTGTCTAAAGCAGGAAATGCCATAACCGGGATGTACGCTTCTTCGTTGGGAGAAAAAATTATTTTTCATCAGTTAGAAAACAATCTTTTTGCTGTTTCTAAAGTGAGTGAAGCTTCATTTATTCAAAAAGATTCTAATGGAGTAGATTATGTTATGCCCACTTCGGGGATTTCCCAAAAAGTGAATTCAAATGTATGTTTAGATGCTACACCCGTTTGTCCATCTACCACTATTGATGTTCTCATTGTGTATACAACCGATGCAAAGAATGCTTGGGGCGGCGTTTCACAAAGTAACTCTTTTGCAGCAACAGCAATTACCAATTTTAATATCGCTTTAAATAATTCCGGAGTTACCAATATATTCATCAATCTTGTTTATTCTGGAGAAATAATTTATGCAGAATCTGGAGATTTGTCTATAGATTTAGCTAATTTCAGAAATAATGGTGATGGCCAACTAGATGATGTTCATACATTAAGAACTACTTACGGTGCAGATCTTTGTGCCTTAGTTACATCTACACCTACAAATACCTGCGGATTAGGTTATCTTAATACCAATCCTACCAACTATTCTTCCAATATTGCTTTTTCTGCTTCGTTAGTCAACTGTGTGGTAAGCAACTACAGTCTTTCTCACGAAATGGGACATAATATGGGTCTCAGACACGATTGGTATGTAGATTCAAGCACTACTCCGTGCAGCAATTATCATGGTTACAGCAATCAAACCGCTATTACGGGAGGAACATCCAGCACTCCTTCCCAAAGATGGAGAACCATAATGGCTTATAATAACGAATGTGCAAACAGCGGAATTAGCTGTACAAGAGTCAACAAATGGGCGAACCCAGCAGTAAATTACAACTCCGAACCTACAGGTATTGCGGTAGGAAATCCAAACCCTTCCAATGAAGCAGTAGGTTTTTCTAAATTTGCCTGTGTTGTTTCACAGTTTATGCCGACAGCCAATTTGGGAACTTTTGAAGTTGGAAATAAGGATGTAAAAGATTTTAGCATTTTCCCTAATCCCGCCAAGGATGAAATTAATATTTGGATTAAAAATGATGAGTCTTATATTTTTAAAGTCATTAATGTTTTGGGGCAAACTGTGGCTTCGAGCAACCATAAAACCATCAATCTAAGAGGTTTACCTTCTGGAGAATATTTTCTGAATGTTTACAACGATAAAAATACCTTTGTAGCAAGCAAAAAGTTTATTATAAAATAGTTTTTGTTTGAAAATAAACCAAAAAACCTTTATCTTAGTCTGTAAGATAAAGGTTTTTATTTTTTTACAAATCAACATCAATACATGAATTTTCTTGCCCATTCTTTTCTAACCTTTAATGACGGACAAATTGTCGGGCAGTTTCTCGAAGATTTTATCCGTAATAAAGAGCGGTTTAATTTTCCAAAAGACATTCAGGACGGCATTACTCTCCACAGAGCTATAGATACTTTTACTGATGCACATCCTGCCATTCATGAAGCTAAAAAAGTATTCAGTCCTTTGGTAAGATTATACGCAGGAGCATTTGTAGATGTTTCTATGGACTATTTCTTGGCTACCGACTTCAAATTACATTCTTTGAACGGCTGGAAAAAGCATTCTCTAAACGTATACCGCGTACTTAACGAGAATTTACATTACTTTCCTGAAACTTTTAAAAGAATGCTGACTAAAATGGAACAAGACGACTGGCTTTTTAACTACCGTGAAGATTGGGGCATTAAGTTCAGTATTCAGAATGTGTTGAATAAAGCTAAGTATTTGGAAAAAGACATCCCTGTTTTCGAGGCTTTTTTAGACAATAAAAATATTCTGCAAAATTGCTACAACGAATTTTTTCCGGATCTTTTAGCACATGCAAAGGCAGAGAATGCATTGCTGCAACTCCAAAAATAAAATTTAAAATTGCTGAAATACATATCGGTTAGGATAAGTCAATTTTTCACTTTTACGGCTTCCATTTACGATGATATGAACCAAATTGATCTGATCATCGAATAAATTATACAAAAAGCTTACTGCAGCCTCAACTTTTTTGGGGCTTTCTGTTTTTTCAGATTCAAGATAGATATTTACAGATTCGCTGTCTTCTTCGTAACCGATATAATTCACTTTCAAAAACTGATTATTATTTTTAAGTTTAAAATAATCTAAACTGTAATTTTTAATTGCCTCATCGAGCTGACTTTTATATTTCGCATCATTAAAATGAAGAGTTTTGCCATATTTTTTAGATAAGGCATTTTCCAGATCATCCAGAAAAAATCTCCCGGTAACCTCAAAAGATTTGGATTTAGAATTATAATTAACCTCAACCGAGCCAACATGATACGGATGTTTGGATTTTGTAAAAGAGAACAAAAATAAAAGCGGAAGCAAAAAAACAAAAAACTTTTTCATAAGTAGAATACGGTTGCCGTTCAAAATCAGTTCCGAAATTAATCATTATTTTCGTAACCCTAATATTCAAAAACATCATGCAGGACTTTTTATTTTATCTGAAACTTGGCTGGGAACATATTATTTCTCTTGATGCTTTAGATCATCAGTTTTTCGTTTTAGCGTTAATTGCAGTCTACACATCCAAAGACTGGAAAAAAATTCTTGTTTTGGTAACTGCTTTTACCATTGGGCATTCCATCACCCTTGCTTTAAGCATTTTAGATATTGTACGAGTTTCCTCAGATTGGGTGGAGTTTTTAATTCCTTTGACGATTGTTTTAACGTCTTTTGGAAATATTATTAACAAAAACAACAATAAATCCAAAAGCAATTTCAATTATCTGGCATTATTTTTTGGCTTAATTCATGGGATGGGATTTGCCAATACCGCAAGAGTAATGATAGCTAAAAGCCAAAGTATTGCAGTTCCTTTATTAGGATTCAATATTGGGTTGGAACTTGGGCAGATTGTAATTGTTTTAGGTATTTTACTTCTGCTGTTTATTCTTTTAAACGTATTTAAGATTAATAAAAAAGACTGGATTCTTTTTGTTTCTTCGGGCGTTTTTGCACTTTCTCTGAAGATGACTTTAGAAAGAATTCCTTTTTAAGGCTTAAACATTTCTAAATTTTCAACTACTTATTATTATATTTGATAATTATTAAATTTTCGTTTCATGAAACTACCGGTTACTGCCCTTTCAGTATTTTTATATTTTGGTGTTTCCGCACAGCAAATTCAGAATAATCCTGGAAGCAATCACGGAAATAAATTCGAGCAACTGGGAACCATTCTTCCTACTCCCAATGTTTACAGAACAGCTTCCGGAGCTCCGGGCCATGCATATTGGCAAAACAGAGCCGATTACGAAATTTCCGCTTATTTGGATGAAGACAAAAGAAATCTTAAAGGTTCTGAAACGGTTACCTATTACAACAATTCTCCGGATGATTTAGATTACATTTGGCTACAACTGGATGAAAACCAACAGTCTACAGTAAAAAAAGCAGACTATCAGGTCTCTTCTACTCTTCCGAAATCTTTAAATGATCAACAGCTAAAAGTTTCTGAGCTTCCCGTAAAAGATAATGGCTATGGAGTTATTTTAGAAAAAGTTACGGATGCATCTGGAAATTCTTTACTGTACACAGTCAACAAGACAATGATGCGTATTGACTTGCCTAAAAGTCTGAAAAAAGGAGAAAAATTTGTTTTTAAAGTAGACTGGAATTACAATATCCCGAACCGAATAAAAATGGGCGGTCGTGGCGGCTACGAAAATTTCGCAGAAGATGGCAATGATTTGTACACCATTACCCAGTGGTTCCCGAGAATGTGTGTTTACAGCGATTTTCATGGGTGGCAAAATCATCAGTTTACTGGTAGAGGAGAATTTGCGTTAGTTTTCGGGAACTACAAAGTATCTATCAATGTTCCTTCAGATCATATTGTGGGCGGAACCGGGGAGTGCAAAAATTATGATCAGGTTCTTAGTTCAGAACAATTATTGAGGTATAAAAAAGCACAGACTTCTAATGAACCCATTGAAATTGTAACGCTTGAAGAAGCTAAAAAAGCAGAAAAAAACCATTCCAAACAGAGAAAAACATGGGTTTTTGAAGCTAAAGATGTTAGAGATTTCGCTTGGACTTCTTCCCGAAAGTTTGTGTGGGACGGTATGGGAGTTTTAATTCCGGAAAACAATAATAAAGTAATGGCAATGAGTTTCTATCCTAAAGAAGCTTATGGTTTGTACAGAAAATTTTCTACGAAAGCGGTGGCTCATACCATCAAAACATACTCAGAATTTACAATTCCTTATCCATATCCTGTAGCTCAATCGGTGGAAGCAGCCAATGGAATGGAATATCCTATGATCTGCTTTAACTATGGAAGAACCGAAAAAGACGGTACTTATTCCGAAGGCACAAAAAATGGAATGATTGGGGTTATCATTCATGAAGTTGGGCACAACTTTTTCCCGATGATTATCAATTCGGACGAAAGACAGTGGAGCTGGATGGATGAAGGTTTAAATACTTTTACAGAATATTTAACAGAAGAAAAATGGGACAATAAATTTCCATCTAAACGAGGACCCGCTTGGACCATTGTGGATTATATGAAACTTCCGAAAAACCAATTGGAACCTATCATGAGCAATTCGGAAAACATTATTCATTTTGGTCCGAACGCTTATGCAAAACCGGCAACGGGATTGAATATCCTTCGTGAAACCATTATGGGAAGAGAACTTTTTGATAAAGCTTTCAAAACGTATTCGAAAAGATGGGCATTCAGACATCCTGAACCTGCAGATTTATTCAGAACAATGGAAGATGCAAGCGGCGAAGATCTCGACTGGTTCTGGAGAGGCTGGTTTTACGGAACAGATCCTGTAGATATTGCTATAGATAAAGTTACCATTGCAACACCAGATTTCGAAGTTTCGCAACCAGAAAAAGAGATAAAATATAAGGTTGAAAAACCTATACAAAATGAGTTTGATGATATATCCAAACAAAGAAACAGAGAAGATAAAAACATAAGTTTTGAAGTCGAAAAAGATAAAAGTCTTCAGGATTTCTACTATAAATATGACCGTGGCCAGGAAAAAATAGACACCAATAAAGAATATTCTTTTAAATCTGACGGAAATGAATTTTTAGACAAAAAAGATCAAGAAAAGTTCAGAAACATGACTGCATATCAAATTGATTTCACCAATAAAGGCGGAATGGTAATGCCTATTATTCTTGAATTTACTTTTGAAGATGGCTCAAAATTAAAAGATAAATCTTCAGCACAAATTTGGAGACATAATGAACAGAAAGTATCTAAAACCTTTTATTTTGATAAGAAAATAAAATCTATTCAGCTGGATCCAATGCGAGAAACTGCAGATATTGATACCTCTAACAACTTCTGGAGTAATGATGGAAGTTCTGCAGAAAATTCTAAATTCCAAGTATTTAAAGAAAAACAAAAAGCAACCGTAAGAGGCGGAGCCAACGGAAAAGTAAACCCGATGCAGGCCGCTGGAAAGAAAAACTAAATTTTACGTTTAAAAACAAATATGAAAGGATTGTAAATTTACAGTCCTTTTTTCTGCCAAAATTTCCGCTCAACCCAATAAACTCTGCCAAAAATTTCTCTGTTATCTCTTGGCATACATTTGGGGAAAATCACCACAGAAATAATTAAAAATTTATAATAATATGTCAGTAAATTTTAAACCATTAGCAGACAGAGTTTTGGTAGAACCAACTCCAGCTGAAACTAAAACAGCATCAGGAATCATTATTCCGGACACCGCAAAGGAAAAACCACAAGAAGGTACCGTAGTAGCAGTAGGTCCCGGTAAAAAAGATGAACCTACAACTGTAAAAGTGGGTGACAAAGTTCTTTATGGAAAATACTCCGGAACTGAACTAAAATTTGAAGGCAAAGATTATTTAATTGTAAAAGAAGGAGACCTTTTAGGAATAATTGGGTAAAATTTGTAAAAAGTAAAATGTAAAAAGTATTAAGGACTTTTTATTAATCAAAATTAAAAAACCATTGTACATATTACATTGTACATCAATACAAAATCAAAATTATGGCAAAAGAAATAAAATTCGATATCGAATCAAGAGACGCTCTTAAAAGAGGTGTTGATGCATTGGCTAATGCAGTAAAAGTAACTTTAGGACCAAAAGGTAGAAACGTAGTCATAGAAAAATCTTTCGGTGCGCCTCACGTTACCAAAGATGGTGTTTCTGTAGCTAAAGAAATTGAGCTGGAAGACAGAGTAGAAAATATGGGTGCTCAGATGGTGAAGGAAGTAGCTTCTAAAACCAATGACATCGCCGGAGACGGAACTACGACTGCTACAGTTCTAGCACAAGCTATCGTAAGAGAAGGTCTTAAAAACGTAGCAGCGGGCGCAAACCCTATGGAACTGAAAAGAGGTATTGACAAAGCAGTAACGGCTGTTGTTGAGAATCTGAAATCTCAGTCTCAAACAGTTGGTGACAACAATGATAAAATCAAGCAAGTTGCTTCTGTTTCTGCAAATAACGACGAAACTATCGGTTCATTAATCGCTGAAGCTTTTGGAAAAGTTGGTAAAGAAGGTGTTATCACTGTAGAAGAAGCAAAAGGTATCGACACAACTGTTGATGTTGTAGAAGGTATGCAGTTTGACAGAGGTTACCAATCTCCATATTTCGTAACCAATCCAGAAAAGATGGTTGCGGAATTAGATAATCCTTACATTCTTTTGGTTGAGAAAAAAATCTCTTCTATGAAGGAATTATTACCAGTTCTTGAGCCGGTAGCACAAGGTGGAAAATCTCTTTTAATTATCTCTGAAGAAGTAGAAGGCGAAGCTTTGGCAACTTTGGTAGTTAATAAATTGAGAGGTTCTCTTAAGATCGCTGCTGTAAAAGCACCAGGATTTGGTGACAGAAGAAAAGCGATGCTGGAAGATATCGCAATCTTGACAGGTGGAACTGTAATTTCTGAAGAAAGAGGTTTCACTATGGAGAATATCACAACAGATATGTTGGGAACAGCTGAAAAAGTGGTTATCGACAAAGATAATACAACCATCGTAAATGGTGGTGGTGACGAGGCTCAAATCAAAGGAAGAGTGGCTCAGATCAAGGCTCAGATGGAAACTACAACGTCTGACTATGACAGAGAAAAACTTCAGGAGAGATTGGCTAAGTTAGCTGGTGGTGTTGCCGTACTTTACGTAGGTGCTGCTTCTGAAGTGGAAATGAAGGAGAAAAAAGACAGAGTGGACGATGCACTACACGCTACAAGAGCCGCTGTGGAAGAAGGTATCGTAGCTGGTGGCGGTGTAGCTTTGGTAAGAGCTGTTGCTGCACTTAACTTCGAAGGTGATAATACTGACGAAACTACAGGTATCAAAATCGTAAAAAGAGCGATTGAAGAGCCATTGAGACAAATCGTTGCTAATGCAGGAGGTGAAGGTTCTGTAATCGTTGCTAAAGTGGCAGAAGGAACTGCAGATTTTGGTTACAATGCTAAAACTGACGAATTTGTAAATATGCTTGAAGCTGGAATCATTGACCCTACAAAAGTAACAAGAGTGGCACTTGAAAATGCAGCTTCTGTTTCCGGAATGCTTCTGACTACTGAATGTGTTATCACTGAAGTGAAAAAAGACGAGCCGGCAATGCCAATGGGAGGTGGAATGCCAGGAATGATGTAGTAACGTCATTGCGAGGTACGAAGCAATCTCATCTTAAATATATAAACCGTTCAGATTTTTCTGGGCGGTTTTTTTGTTAATATTATCACGAAACAAAATGTCCAAAAATTAGTACATCCAATCCCGTAAAAGCAGTATTTCAGAAAATCAAAAAAACTTCTGTTTTCTTCTCCCAAAATAACATCTGCGAGTTTTATTATTTGGTCTTTCATTTTAATATTTTGTTTTTTTATATCTTTAAGTCATGAAAAAATTTTATTACGTTGATGCTCTTAGAGGTCTTGCAATTCTTGGAGTTATACTTGTTCACACAAATCAAATTGGATTAACTGCAGGCGGTTTTTTAGATCCAATTGTAAATCATGGAGCACGAGGTGTACAACTTTTTTTTGTTGCTAGCGCGTTTACTCTTTTTCTCTCAAAAGATAATCGCGACGAAGACAAGCATAAAACCATTTCTTTTTTTATCCGTAGATTTTTTAGAATTGCACCAATGTTCTATTTAGCAATTGCTTATTATCTATGGCAATACGGTTTCGGTGCTAGATTTTGGCTAGGTGATGAGCCTAGAATAACAGTTTCAAATATCATCTCGAACATTACTTTCACCAATGGATTTAATCCTTATTGGCAAAATTCAACAGTTCCTGGAGCGTGGTCCATTTCAAATGAATTTTTATTCTATGCCTTATTACCACTTTTCCTTTTTAAAACTGTAAAAAATCTAAACTCCGCCGTTTACTTCTTTCTAATTTCAATAGCTTTCTCGTACATCTGCAATACCTATTTATCAACACATCAACTGATTTCGTCTAAAGTTTTGTGGAAAGAATATTTATTTTTTTACTTTCCGTCTCAACTTCCTGTTTTTGCTATTGGAATCATCTGCTTCTATTTAATATTCAAAAAAGAATCTTTTTTATACATCAACCAAACTCCAATTTTAATTTTAATATTATTAGCCTTATTACAATTATCAAAAGGGTTTAAATTCTTCCCAGAGCATATTATTTTTTCTATTGTTTTTGCATTTTTAATGATTACTTTAATTGATTATCCGTTTTTAATCATAACCCTGTAATGTTAGCAATAATAAGCCTTTCAAAGAGGCTATCTCCAAAATATCTTCGATTTAGCTTGTAGAT
>NZ_JADQBD010000062.1:0-16814 GCF_017808115.1 Chryseobacterium sp. RR2-3-20
GTCCCAAAATGTGCTGAAAAACTGAATAAATTCATATCTAATTGTTTGATTACTACAAATATACAAAAGTTATGATAAATTACGGATATTCATAAAATTAATAATCGAAATCTGAAAATATTCTGAAAACATATTTTAGCTTCCCAACCAAAATCTGCAATAAAAATCTTCGTGGAAAAGGCAAATATCCGCTTACAAATTAAAATTCAAAATTTAAAACCTATCCTTTCTTTTTTAGAACCATTTTAGATTTTAAAAATGAAAAAATTACATCTTACCAAACATAATTTGTTTAAATTTGCCTTTATTGACAATTTTGATATGAGTAAAAAGCAAGTCGCCGTAGTGATGGGCGGTTATTCTGACGAATATAAAGTTTCTCTTAAAAGCGGACAGTTAATTTACGATTCTTTAGACCGTGAGTTGTATGATGTCTATAAAGTAGTTATTCTAAAGGATGAATGGTATTTCTTAGATGAAAATAATGAGAAAAAAACTATTAACAAAGGAGATTTTTCTGTAAATATAGACGGTAATACGAATCTGAAATTTGATGTATGCTTTAATATCATCCACGGAAGTCCTGGAGAAAACGGAATTTTACAGGCATATTGGGATGCTATCGGACAAAAATATACGGGATGCAACTTCTATCAAAGTGCTTTAACATTCAATAAAAAAGATACATTGGCAGTTCTTTCTAAGTACGGAATTCCTTCTGCAAAAAGTATTTATCTTAGAAAAGGCGAAGAAATTAATGTTGAAGAAATTACAGAAAATCTAGGGTTACCACTTTTTGTTAAGCCTAACCAATCTGGCTCTTCATTAGGAATATCTAAGGTTAAAGAAAAATCTGAACTCCTTGCTGCTACAGAAATTGCCTTCAAAGAAGATGATGAAATTTTAATTGAAAGTTTCTTAAACGGGATGGAAGTTTCGGTAGGCGTTATAGATTTCAAAGGAGAAACTATTGTTCTTGGAATTACAGAGATTGTTCCTAAAAATGAATTTTTCGATTATGAAGCTAAATATGAAGGAGCTTCCGAAGAAATTACGCCCGCAAGAATAGACAACGAAACCAAAATCCGTATCGAAGAAATTGCTAAAAAAGCATACAATTCTCTCGGTATGAGCGGTTTTTCCAGAAGTGAATTTATTTTGATGGACGGAATACCCTACATGCTCGAAATGAATACCAATCCTGGATTTTCTCCCGCAAGTATTCTTCCGCAACAAGCCAAAATTTACGGAATTTCTATTAAAGATCTCTGCGGTAATGAAGTGGAGAAAGCTTTAAATAAATAATAATTACATAAGTTAGAATTAGAGGTTAAATTTGGTTGCTTTCAGCTGAAATTTAAACCCGAAACTTAAAACTCTTACGCATGAAAATTGCTGTTTTCCCAGGATCATTTGATCCGATTACGTTAGGACATTATGACATTATTGAAAGAGCAGCTCCTCTTTTCGACAAATTAATTATTGCAATAGGACAAAATTCTCAGAAAAAATACATGTTTCCTCTGGAAAAAAGAATGGAATTCATTAGAAATTCTGTTGCTGAGTTCCCGAATGTTGAAGTAGATTTTTTTGAAGGTCTTACCGTAGATTATTGCTTCGAAAAAAATGCTCAATACATTATTCGCGGACTTAGAAATCCTGCAGATTTCGAGTTTGAAAAAGCCATTGCACATACCAACAGAACTTTGGCACACAAAAAACTGGAAACCGTTTTCCTTTTAACCTCATCAGGAAAATCATTTATCAGCAGCAGTATTGTAAGAGAAATCATTAATCATAACGGAGAGTACGAACTTTTGGTTCCCGAAGCCGTAAGAATTGAAAAATAAACAACTTAAAATATTCTCCACTGAATTAAAAGCTGAAAATTCAGCGAAAAAACTTCATAAACAGCTTTCAGAATGCACGAAAACTTCAATCTGATTATAGAAATTCTTGGAACGATCTCTTTTGCGATGTCGGGAAGTTTTGCTGCAATGCAGAAAAGGCTGGATCCTTTCGGGGTTCTTATTATTGCCTTTATTACCTCTGTTGGCGGTGGAACTGTTAGAGATTTACTGTTGGGCATTCCGGTTTTCTGGATGCGCGATTTGCTAACGTGCGGACTGATTTTAGAAACCAGTATTTTTGCTATGGTTTTCAAATCTATGGAAAAGAACTTTAAAGTAACCTTGTTTATTTTCGATAGTTTCGGCTTGGGATTATTTACCATAATTGGAGTTCAAAAAGGTCTTAATGCAGGAATTCATCCAATAATCTGCATTGGTTTAGGAACCATAACCGGGTGTTTTGGAGGAATTATCCGCGATATTCTGCTCAACAGAATTCCTTTAATATTCCGTAAAGAAATTTATGCCAGTGCGTGTATAATTGGAGGTTCAGCATTTTTGCTACTCACCAATTTCACCATGCTTTCTTACACCTTTATACAGATTTTCACCATATTACTCATCGTTGCCATCCGAACTTTTGCCGTAAAGTACCATTGGCAGATCCCAAAGTTTTACGGATATGAAAATAATTCTGAAATGTAAAAACTGATTAAAAAAATAAAAACGGCATCAAACAAATGATGCCGTTTTTTGTATTATAAAATCTTTTTCTGTTAAAAGAATTTACCTCTGTTTCTCATATTCGGGTTGTGCATATGCTTCTGCATAGTTGGCATTTTCAGCTGATCCTTCAGCATTTTAATCTGGTCGGTCATCATTCCTGCAGAATCTAATCTCTTCGCTTCCTCCAAAAGTTTTTGCCCTTCCTGTTTTCTACCTTTAGAAATTGCTCCGGCTGCAAGATTAAGCGTAGCCATTGCACGGTCGTGTTTCATATTCAACCCATATTCCAAAGCCTTTCTCATCAACGGTTCTACTTTTGTAGGGTGATCTTGTGCCAAAACCAAACCTTGAAGATAATGATAATACCCATACTGGTTTTTATGAAGTTCTGTCTTATAATTTTTAATATTATTTAAAAATTTGGAAGCTTTCTCCATATTCTGTTTTCTCAATTGCCAGAAAGCAAGTAAGATATTTTCATTTTTGAAATAAAGGAAAATAGGAAAAGCAGAAAGGATAAATACAACAATTCCCCATCCCAAACTTCTGGTATAAAACATCATGTAAAGACCTCCCAAAATAAGAAGTGCTGCTATTGCTATTTTTATGTTTTTGTTCATGATTAAATTTTAAGAAGTGCAAAGATAAAACATTTAGCGGTTAGAAGCTAAATGTTGAAGCTTAGAATTCTTCCAACTATTTCATTTCAACTCTTTCGTAGGTTTGAAAACAGAAGTCGTATTGATTTTTTTCATCTTTCTCATGACAAATCTCATCGGTTTTCACCCATATTTTAGCATCAATTGAAGGAAAAAACGTATCTGCTTTAAGACTTGCTTTTACTAAAGTTACTTCCAATCTATCGGCAATATCTATTGTCTGCTCGTAGATATTACCACCACCGATAATGAAAATATCTTCGTCTATTTTTTTGGCAAATTTAACGGCTTCTTTAATGCTTCCCACAATTAAAATTCCTTCCTCAAACCAGTCTTTTTTTCTGGAAACAACAATATTGGTACGGTTAGGAAGTGCTTTACCTATACTTTCGTAGGTTTTTCTACCCATAATGATGGGATGACCTGAAGTTAAATCTTTAAAATGTTTTAAATCTTTTGGAAGATGCCATAACAACTGATTATCAGAACCAATTTCATTATTTTCTCCCATTGCAACCACAATTGTTGTCATTTATTAATTTTTACGCAAAATTAGCACTTAATTTGTATATTTGAGTAGCACAAAAAGCATTAAAAATTTTAAACTATGAAAAATAAAGGTTGCATTAGCGCAATAATTATCGGAGTTGTAATTATAGTTATCTTATTAATCGGAGGATTATGGGCTAAAAATGGTTACAATAATTTTGTAGACAAGGAGCAAACGGTAGACGCAAAATGGTCTAATATCCAAACCGTTTATCAGAAAAGAGCCAATCTAATTCCCAATCTGGAAAGAACAGTAAAATCGTATTCTAAATTTGAACAGGAAACTTTAACAAAAGTGGTAGAGGCACGTTCGAAAGCAACATCTATCAACATCAATCCTTCAAATTTAACCGAAGAAGATATGGCGAAATTTCAGGCAGCACAAGGAGAACTAACGGGTGCATTAAGCCGATTGATGGCTGTTGTAGAATCTTATCCTAACTTAAAAGCAGACCAGCAATACATTAATTTCCAAAGAGAGTATATTGCTATAGAAAATAGCATTAGAGTAGAAACCGTGAATTATAACGATGCAGCAAAAGATTACAACATCGCCATTAAACAGTTTCCGAATAATATTTTGGCAAATTTTACGAATTTTAAAGAAAAACCTTTATTTAAAGCTCAGGCGGGAGCAGAAAATGCACCAAGCGTTTTCACAGAATAATAATGAATCGTTTTTTAACAGACCAACAAATAGCTTCCCTTGTGGAAGCTATTCAGTCGGCAGAAAGTCTTTCTACCGGAGAAATACGTGTACATATAGATTCTACAACTGATGAAAAAATCGCCGAAAAAGCTTTTGAAGTTTTCAAAACTCTTTGTCGTGACAAGACCACTGAAAAAAATGCTGTGCTTTTTCACGTTAACTTTGAACAGAAATACCTTACCATTATTGGTGATACGGGGATTCATGAAAAAGTACATCAATCGTTTTGGGATCATTTACACGATTATATTACCTCCGAATTTGCTAAAAAAAATTTTTATCCGGCTTTAAAAAGTGCTATTCTAAAAACAGGAATAGAACTGAAAAAACATTTTCCATCAAAAGGAAAAAACATCAACGAACTACCAGATGAGATTACATTCTCTTAAAACTTTTCTACTTTTTCTAGTAATCTGCTGTTGTAACACTATTTCAGCACAGTACACAATTCCCGAAAAACCAGCGGTTTTATACCCTATCTACGACGAAACAAACCTTCTTACACAAAAAGAAAAAGACGATCTTAACAATAAACTCATCCAGTTTGCAGACTCTACTTCTACCGAGATAGAGGTTATCATAATTCCGACTACTAATGGGGAAGACATTAACTTTCTTGCAGCCAGATTCGGCGAAAAATGGGGAATCGGGCAAAAAGACGTAGACAATGGTGTAGTTTTTATGATTGCTAAAGATGACAGAACCATCTCTATACAGCAAGGCCGTGCTGTGGAACCCTATCTTACAGCTTCAGTTGCCGGTCAGATCATAGATTATATTGTTACTCCAGAATTCAAAAAAGGAAAATGGTATGAAGGGATTAATGGTGGAACATCGGCAATTATGGAAGCCGTTCAGGGAAAATTCAAACCTTTAGAAAAAAAACATAAGAGCAATAATTCCAGTGAAGAGAAACTGATTATTATTGCATTTATTATTTTCATCATTCTAATTATTATCATGAGCAAAGGCGGTGGCAACGATGATGATGGAGACATTACTCTAAGCAGAAGAGGCAGAAGAAATTATCCCGGCGGATTTTTTCCTTTTCCCGGAAGTTTTGGCGGAGGTAGTTTCGGTGGAGGCAATTCTGGAGGCGGTGGCTTTGGAGGATTCGGCGGCGGCGGAAGTTTTGGCGGCGGTGGTGCTTCGGGCGGATGGTAATTTTTAAATCTCTTATAGTACAAGTTCAAAAATTATCCAATTTTAATATTCGAAATAAAAATAATTTTAAATCTTTTCCAGATTTCAGTATTAAAATTTAATTAATATTCCCACAGCAATTCATATTTCACGCAATTTTCTTTATATTTACGAAAAACGGGTTTTATGAAAAAAACGCTGGTGGTTTTTGCTCATCCTTATCTTGAACATTCTAACTCAAATGTAGAACTCATCAATTTCTACGTTCGACACCAGCATTTTACTCTTAGGGATTTGTATGAAGAATATCCTGATTTTCATATTGCTGCTTTCAGAGAACGGAAAAGACTTCAGCAATATGACCGTTTTATTTTTCAGTTTCCTATTATTTGGTTTGGCATACCTCCACTTTTAAAATTGTGGATCGATGAAGTTTTGGATCGTAATTGGCTCGCTGGAGAAGAAATAAATCCTTTAGAAAACAAAGATATTTATATTGTAGTAACCACCGGCGGAAAAGAAAGATCGTTCTCAAAAAACGGAACCTATAAATATACCATAGATGAAATCATCAGCGGACTTATTGTTTCCCTGAATGTTTTTAAAGCCAACGTAAAAGATATTACAGTGGTTTACGAAGCCCATAAATTATCTAAAAAAGAAATTATTTTACAGAAAAAGAAATTTGTAGACACTTTAAACCAATAGTATGGAAACCACTTTAGCCATGAACACTCTTTTATTCTTAGGCGTTGCCATTATTATGGTTCCGTTAGCTAGAAAATTGGGTTTGAGTTCTGTTATTGGATATATTTTAGGTGGAATTATCATTGGTCCCTACGTACTGAAACTTACCGGAAATGATGTAAACGACATTATGCACGCCAGCGAATTTGGAGTAATCATGCTGCTTTTTTTAGTTGGGCTGGAGCTAGAACCCAGAAAGTTTTGGGAAATGCGAAAGAAAATTTTCGGATTAGGTCTTACACAGATGGTTTTAACCATATCTATTCTTTTTGCCATTTTTGTTTTGGCAGGATGGAAAGTAGATAAATCTATTGCTATCGCCATGTGTTTTGCACTTTCTTCCACCGCAATTGTACTGCAGACTCTTCAGGAAAAAAACAATCTTAAAACTCTGGCAGGAGAAGCTTCGTTTTCTACACTATTGTTTCAGGATATTGCTGTAATTCCTATTTTGGCAATTTTGCCATTAATTGCAAATTACAAAGCAAGACATCACGATAATGAAGTTCAGATTCTTATCCAAAAACTTCCTGAATGGCTTCAGGCAGGAACGGTAATTTTCGGGGTTGTTATTTTAATTTTACTGGGAAGATACGTTTTTGTTCCATTTTTAAGATACGTTTCTAAAGCCGGAATGACAGAATTACTAACCGCGTCTTCTTTATTTTTGGTAATCGGAGTATCAGAATTGATGGTTGCCATTGGTTTATCTCCCGCTTTGGGAGCTTTTCTCGCAGGAGTCATGTTAGCCAACAGTGAATTTCGTCATGAACTGGAAGCACAGATCGATCCTTTTAAAGGTTTATTGCTTGCCGTATTTTTTGTGAGTGTAGGTTCTACAATGAATTTTAATGTCATTCAGCGAGATCCTGTGCTTATTTTCAGCATTGTTTTTGTGGTTTTGGCAGTAAAGTTTCTTGTTTTATTTGCTATCGGAAAGTTTTTTAAGCTTGATAATCCTCAGAGTCTTTTTTACGCCTTTGCCTTATCTCAGGTTGGAGAATTTGCTTTTGTATTGATTAATTATGCATCCGATCTTTACCTTTTCACTCCGGAAATTAATGCACAAATGATGGCAGTTACAGCAATTACCATGTGTATTACTCCCATTCTGCTCATCATCAACGAAAAATTAATCACTCCAAAATTTATAAAAGAAATCCCAAATACAGATTCCGATTTTAATATTCTTGATAAAAATATTGTTCAGAAAAAAATTATCATTGTTGGTTTCGGACATTTCGGAAGTACGGTGGGAAGACTTTTAAAAGCCAACAAAATTTCCGCAACTGTTTTAGACAGAGATTCGGATCGTGTAAAACTATTGAGAAGCTACGGTTTTAAAGTGTATTATGGCGACGCCACTCGACTACCCGTACTTAGAGCCGCAGGAATTGAAGATGCCGAAGTTCTGGTAGTATGTCTTGATGATCCTGATGATAATAAATTTATTGCAGAATTTGTGCGAGAACAGTATCCCGATGTAAAAATATTTGTTCGGGCAAAAAACAGAATTGATGCGTATGCTTATCTTGACCAGGGAATTGATAATATTTACCGGGAAACTTTAGGAACAGCGGTTGATATGGCGGTTGATGTTTTGCATGAAACCGGAATGAGAAAATATGCCGCAAGAAGATTAGGACAGAGATTTATGGCGATTGATAAAGATTCTGTAAGAAAACTGGCGAAAACAAACAAAGACGAAGATATGCATCTCTTTACCACAAAAGAAATCCTCCAGAGAGAGGAGGATTTATTAGCTTTCGACAACTTGAATTTCGAACATAAAGATTGGGAAACATTGTCTTCTAACCATGAAGAAAAAGAAAACACTTAATTTATTGAAGACTTACGCTTCCGCCACTGCTTTCATCTTTAGAAACTACATTTACATTTCCTTTCTTTATGCCTTTCAAACTTCCGCCGGAAGATGCACTTCCTTCAAACTGAGAAACCACTCCAACTTCTATGTTTGCTCCGCTGGAAGACTCTCCTTTCACCAAATCTGCCAATAGATTTTTCGCAGAAATATCACTTCCCGAAGAAGCTTTTAGCGTAGCAGTTTTTGCTTTACCCGACAGTTCTACTGTAGCCGAAGAAGACGTTTCTACTTCAAGATTAACAGCCCAGATATTACCTTTAAAACTTCCGCTGCTTCCTGCATCAATTTTAAATTCGTTGGCTTCTAGCTTTCCGGAAATATGTCCGCTGCTGGAAATCTCCAAATCTGTTTTATCCTGTGTAAACTGATCTCTAACCACAATAGTTGCTGCAGAATTAGCTTCCAGCTTAGAGAAATCTCTTGCATAAATTTTCGCCTTAACTTTGGTATTATTAATTACCCTAAATCCTTTTTTGTAATGAATATAGAGCTCCTTTCCATCATTTTCAACCAAAATTTCATTAATAATATTTTCCGGTGCAGAAATCACCACTTTTTCCACATCAGATTTAATAATTTCGGCTTCTATAGCTTGGGAAATTTCAATTTCATCAAAATCACCAGTATATTCTTTTGTTTTTGAAGGTCCATGATCCGAACGGGTTACATTGGGAAGCCAATCTGATTCTTTTTCTTTACTGTCGTTCTTTTTGCATGAAGAGAGTAAAATAAATCCTGAGAAAAGTAAAATTGCACTGTATTTCATGATATAATGTTTAAAAAGTTTAGTTTTTAATATCTTTATACTTTGTTAACAACTAAAATAGGAAATCTGTTACAATCCGCAGTTAAAAGAAGGCTGAAAATATCAGATTTAGATTATTTTTTTGAAAAAACTTATTCAATGTATATTAAAAACGTCTCATCTGTATTGCTGATGGCAGCATTAGCATTCAATTATTCATGTACAACAATGAAAACACAAGACATCCAAAAGGAAATTCCTGTTCCCGATGCTTCTCTTTCATCCAATCCATTAATGAAGAAGAGCAAACTGCAATATGAAGCTCCGGAATTCGACAAAATTAAAAACGAGCATTTTAAAACTGCTTTTGAATTTGGCTTGAAGCAACACGATGCCGAAATTTTAAAAATCGCCAACAATCCCGAAAAAGCTACTTTTGAGAATACATTGGTAGCTCTTGAGAAAAGTGGCGAAGTTCTGAAAAGAGCCATCATTATTTTTTCTAATCTAACCGGAGCCAATACCAACCCTACTCTTCAGGCTTTGGATGAAGAATATGCTCCCATTTTTGCAGCTCATTCTGATAAAATGTACCTGAATGAAAAGCTTTATCAGCGAATAAAGTCGATTTCAGAAAACGGTTTAGATGCTGAAAGCAAAAAATTACTGCAATTCTACAAACAAAATTTTGAAATTGCGGGAGCTAATTTATCGGTTTCAGATAAAGAAAAACTCAAACAAATCAATCAGGAATTAGCTTCTCTTTCCACACAATATTCTAATAAATTACTTGAAGCAAGAAGACAGGGCGGAGTATTTTTTTCTGACGCAAAAGAACTGGACGGACTTACTGCCGACGAAATTGCTGCCGCTGCAAATGATGCTAAAAATGCAGGAAAAGAAGGACAATATTTGTTGGCATTGCAAAATACAACGCAGCAACCTCTTCTTCAAAATCTTAAAAACAGAGCTACAAGAGAAAAGCTCTTTAAGGCTTCTTGGACGAGAGCCGAGAAAAACGACGGCAACGACACAAGAGAAACCATCGAAAATTTAGCTGCACTAAGACTGAAAAAAGCACAGGTTTTAGGTAAAAAAAGTTTTGCAGAGTGGAAACTTCAGGATCAAATGGCAAAAACTCCCGAAGCTGCATCCAAACTTATGAACCAATTGGCTATCCCTGCTGTAGAAACGGCAAAACGCGAAGCTAAAGACATTCAGGATTTAATCGATCAGCAAAAAGGAGGTTTCAAGCTAGAACCTTGGGATTGGAATTATTACGCTGAACAGGTAAGAAAAGCAAAATTCGATCTTGATGAAAGCGAAATTAAACCTTATTTTGAAATTACCACTGTTTTGGAAAAAGGTGTATTCTTTGCTGCAGAAAAATTTTACGGTCTTACCTTCAAAAAAAGAACAGATCTACCGGTTTATCACCCCGATGTGGTAACTTATGAAGTGTTCGATCATGATGGGAAATCCTTAGCTATCTATTATCTGGATTTTTATACAAGAGATTCTAAAAATGGCGGAGCATGGATGAGCAATTTTGTGGAACAGTCTTATCTTTTGGGAACCAAACCTGTAATTGTAAATTGCTATAATTACCAGAAACCCGCCGCAGGAAAGCCTTCTTTAATTAGTTTTGATGATGTAGAAACTATCTTCCATGAGTTTGGGCACTCTATTCATGGCATGTTTGCAAGCCAAAAATATCCTTCTCTTTCCGGAACGAATGTACCGCGTGATTTTGTTGAATTTCCATCACAGATTAATGAGCATTGGGCTTTAAATCCTACGGTACTGAAAAATTATGCGCTTCATTACGAAACTAAAAAACCAATACCACAAACTCTTGTGGATAAAATAAAGAAAGCGGCAACTTTCAACCAAGGATATATGACTACTGAATTGGTTTCTGCGGCAGAACTGGATATGGATTGGCATACGGTAACTGGTGAAAACCAGCTCATTCCTGTTTTGGATTTTGAAAAACAATCTTTGGCAAAGAACGGATTTACTCTATCTACGGTTCCGCCTAGATATCACAGTCCTTATTTCGCTCATATTTGGGGCGGCGGGTATTCTGCAGGATATTATGCTTATCTATGGTCTGAAACTTTAGACAGTGATGCTTGGGAATGGATAGAAAATAATGGCGGCCTCACCCGTGAAAACGGAGACCGTTTCAGAAAATATATTCTTTCTGTAGGAAACTCGGTAGATCTTAACCAGGCATTTCGAGATTTTACTGGGCACGATCCAGACATTAAACCACTTTTAAGAAACAGAGGTTTCATTAAATAATTTTAAAAAAGCATTCATTTATTTTGAATGCTTTTTTATTTAAAATCTTTGAGAATTAATCTTAAAACAACTTTCAATTTAATTTTTCATTTTATTTCATTCAATTCAAAAAAAATGTAACTTAGTCATATTAAAACATTTATACATAAAACAAATTAATTATGAAAAAACATTTACTCCCTATCCTCTTCATTTTTGCAGCACATTCTGTAAGCGCACAACAAGATTTTTTTGCACTTACCGGCAAAGATTCTCCTAGAATTGAATTCAATGATTTTCGTGCAATGAATGAAGATGGTACTTCAGGAAAGATTCTTTTAGAATCTACAACTTCTACCAATGTAATTTCTCAATCGAAAAAATCGGCTGTAACGGAAGATAAAAACTCCTATCACAATGCTCAGGCAACAAATTTAGCTGCATTGGCATACGATTTATCCGGGAACAGTCTGGTCTACATGCCTATGTTTTCGTCCAATGTGTATATTTTAAACCAAAACACAAAAGAAATTACTTTAATAGAAAATTCTGTTGCAAAAGTAACTCCATGCGATATTAATTCGCATATTACCAGAATGGCTACGGGATATGATGGAAATATTTATGCGATTAATAATGCTGGAACACAATTTATTCAGATAAGCAAAAAGAATGGAGAATATTCTGTAAAAGATCTGGGAATTATTAAAGATGATGTTTCAAACGGTAAAAATTCTTTTACTGCGATAGAAAGCGGCTTCGGAGGAGACATGATTGCCGATGCAGACAACAATTTTTATGTATTTTCTGTATCAGGAAACATTTTTAAAATTTCACCCAAAGAATTAACGGCAAAATTTATCGGAAAAATAAGCGGCTTACCCGAAAATTATTCGGTAAACGGAGCGGCCGTAAATGCAAAAGGGAATATTGTAATTGCCAGTGCAAAAGGAACACCCTTATACGAATTAAGTTTAAAAAACCTTGAAGCAAAGCAACTTCCCGGTGAGCAAAACCTTCATATTTACGATTTGGCAAGCAGATATTTTGTAAACGACAGAGTTACAGCAACGCAAGTAATGGCAAATATTGATGTTTTTCCTACTAAAATAGAAGATCAGTCTTTTACCGTGAATGTGAATGACAAAAATATTCAGGGAAATATTAAATTAGCAGTTTTGGATGCTTCCGGAAAAGTAATTTTTAATACAAACTTGTTTTTAAAAGGCGGAAATCTTTCTCAGCAGATTAACTTAAGAAATGTTCCAACAGGAGCTTATTTAGTAAATATTAACGATGAAAAAGGTAAAGTTTTATTGTCCAAAAAAATATTAGTAACAAAATAATTTTCTGAAAAATATTAAAAATCTCCACCTCTTCCATTACAGAAGAGGTTTTTTAATGAAAATTTGATTTGGTTACGTATTAATTTTCAAAATTTTAACCGTATTTTTAAAAAAAATATGAGATGAAATTATATTTCAATATAATCTATTATACAAAACCGGGTGAAAATTTAGAACTCATCCTCTTAGAAAAAAATCTATCACCAAGAAGCCATAAAATGTTTCATACAGGCAACGGAGCTTGGAAAGTTGAAATAGATTTTTTTTCTAAAAACATAGAATATTACTATCATATCGCAGATAATGAAGGGAATATTTTAAGAAAAGAACCTGTGAATCATCTTCTGAACTTCTCTCACAATTATAAAGAATTTGCAATTTTTGATGAGTGGAATTCTAAGAATCTTCCCGAAAATTATCTTAACAACAAAATATTAAAGAATAAGCTCAGAAACCTATCTTTTAAAAAGGTTTCTATTTTAAAAAAACATACGCATCTCTTTAAAATTGAAGCTCCACTTTATAACCCCGATTGGGAAATAGCAATTATTGGCAATATACCATCTTTAGGCGGATGGAACTATGACAAAGCAGTTCGCATGGTACAAACTGATGCAGGAACTTGGGAAGCTGCCGTAGAAATTCCTGAAAACAATATCATAGAATATAAATATTCGGTTTTCGATAACAAACTTCAAAAAATAATCGATATAGAAACAGGCAGTAACCGATCGGCTTTCCCAAACAGCCAAAAGGAAGTGCTGCAAATAATGAATGACCATTATTTCAAATTCAAATCTCAATATATGTATCATGCTGCAGGAGTTGCAGTTCCCGTTTTTTCTTTACGCTCTGAAAACGGTTTTGGAGTCGGTGAATTTTCAGATTTGAAACAACTTGCAGAATGGGCACAGAAAACCTCAATGGGAATTATTCAGGTTTTACCCATTAATGATACCACTGCAAATTACACTTGGACAGATTCTTATCCATATGCCGCGATTTCTGTGTATGCGTTACATCCACAGTACATTTCTCTTGAAAATCTTGATTATAAGATTCCTCAACATTTAGAAAACGATTTTCTAAAAGAAAAAGCTTACTTAAATTCGCTGGATCTTATCGATTACGAAAAAATGATTGCAGGTAAATGGAAATTTCTGAAAGCCGTTTTTCAATCTGAAAAAGAGAATATTTTTAAAGACAGAAACTTTAAAAAATTCCTTAAAGACAATGAACGTTGGCTTCTTCCTTACTCAGCTTTCTGTGTATTGAGAGATAAAAATAAAACCCCAAATTTCAATCACTGGAAAACTCACAAAAAATATATTGCAGGAAAAATTGCTCCATTTTTCAATCCAAAAAATAAAGATTACGAAGAAGCAATGCTGCATTCCTGGGTTCAGTATCAGCTTCATCAGCAGTTAAAGGAGGCTCTGCAATATATCCATTCCGTAGGAGTTTCATTAAAAGGTGATTTACCCATTGGTATTTACAGATATTCTGTTGAAGCTTGGACAGAACCTGAACTTTTCGGGATGAATTTTCAGGCAGGAGCACCACCAGATCAATTTACAGAAATCGGACAAAACTGGGAGTTCCCAACTTATAATTGGGAAGCTATGAAAGCAGACCAATACCAATGGTGGAAAAACCGTTTCAAAGCATTAGAGCAGTATTTTGATGCAATGCGAATAGACCATATTCTAGGGTTTTTCCGAATCTGGAGAATGCCAATTTCTGCTACACAAGGCATTTTAGGATATTTTTATCCCGCAGTTCCTGTAACAACAGAAGAATTCAGCATCCGTCATATCCCTTTTAATTTTGAAAGATATTGTACACCATTCATCAATGAAGAAATTGTAAGGAAATATTTCGGAAATGAAACCGAAAAAGCCCTCGAATTCTTAGAAAAGAAAGAAGATGGAACTTTTAGGTTCAAGGAAGAATTTAATACTCAGAGAAAAATTTCAGATTACTTTAAAGAAAAGTCTGATGATTTTTCTGAAAATCTGATAACACTTTGTGCGAATGTTCTTTTTGTAACTGAAGAAAAAAATGGAGAAAAGGTTTATCATCCAAGATTTAATGCATTCCGAACAGAATCTTATTATTACCTTACCGATTGGGAAAAATCTTCTATTTATGAGCTTTATCAGGATTATTTCTTTAAAAGACAAGACCAATTATGGAAGCAAAGTGCAATGGAGAAACTTCCTGTGATTCTAAATGCAACAGATATGCTGATTTGCGGAGAAGATTTAGGATTAGTTCCGGCGTGTGTCCCTGAAGTAATGGACGAATTAGCCATTATCGCGCTAAAAGTACAAAGAATGCCATCAGAAAGCATTCCGTTTTACAATCCGAAAAATGCTGGTTATATGAATGTGGTAACCGCTTCTTCGCACGATAGTTCTACATTAAGACAATGGTGGAAAGAAAATCCGGAATTAACTCAGAAATATTTTAATGAGCAATTAGGACAGTTCGGCAAAGCTCCTGAAAATTTAGAACCATATTTAGCTGAAATAATTATGAAACAGCATTTGTATAATGATGCTATGTTGGCAATTTTCCCTATTCAGGAATTTTTTGCCACAGATTATAATCTAGTAAATCCTCTTGAAGACAATGAGAGAATTAATAATCCCGCAGTATTTCCTCACTATTGGCGATACAGAATGCACGTAAATTTGGATACTCTTGTGAATTATTCAGAATTTAATCAAAAAATTTCAGAATGGATTAATGACAGCGGAAGAAACTAAAAAATATTTCATTGATTATCAAATGTTTAAAATAAATTAAACCTGAAGTTAAATCTTAAGATTTAACTTCTTTTTTGTATTTTCATCAAAAAGACAAGAACGAAAGTTTTATTTAACAACCAATTAACTATTTAAGAAATGAAAAAAATATTTATAGGATTAGCGCTCGGCTTAGCATATTTTGCTTTTGCGCAGCAATATCCAAATAACGGATGGGGCAACAATGGTTATTACGGAAGTAATGATGATTATTATAGTGACGAAGATGACCGAAATTTGTTCCCAGACGATTACTATTACAATTATCCGCAAGATTATTATCCTCAGGATTATTACCAAAGTTATTATAATGATTACCGACAAAGTATCTATAATATAGATTGGAATCGTTTTTTTGTACAGCAGAGACTCAACCGTTGGCAAATAGATCAGATTTTATACCTGAATAATCTCTATTCTAATTTTGCAGCTTGGGATAATTTTTACCGATACAATCCGGACAGATGGTATTATGACAGGTTTTATGCAATGGAAAGAATTTTAGGACTAAGAGTATTTGTAGTTTTCCAAAACAGATATTATAATGGTTACAATCCTATTGCTTATTTCCAGAATTACCGAAGAACTTATTATGTTCCGAGATTTCGGGTGATGCCGAGATATAGAAACGTAAATATTAATGTTTACAGAGTAGATAGAAACAGTTTTAGAAATGATAATCCTACACTGAATGTTGTAAGAAATTCTGGCTTTAGAAATGGCACTTCGAATGGAAATTCAGGATTCCGAAACGATACTGGAAATACAAGATCCAATTCCGGTTTTAGAAATCCGGATATGGGAACGAGAGGAAATTCCGGATTTGGAGGAAGAGACAATGGCGGTTTTAGAAATAATCAGCCAACTACGCCCAATGCATCAAGTCCACAAGTAATTACTCCAAGAGATAATGGTGGTTTCAGAAATAACCAACCTAGAAATTTTGAATCTCCCAGACCTCAGGTTATCACTCCGAGAGACAACGGAGGATTTAGAAACCAGCCGAGAATGGAAAATTCAAGTCCAAGAATTCAGAACAGCATACCAAGACAGGAAAATAATAACCGTGGCGAGGGAAGAAGTTCCGGATTCCGAGGAAGTTTAGTAAGAAATTAGTTTTTTTTAGTTTTCATATATTATATTTGAATGGTATTGAGAGTAAATATTTTTATTTACTCTCTTTTGTTTTTAAAATATTGTTAAATATTTAATAATAAAATTTAACTTATTTTATGAATTTAATTTTTAACCTCAACTATTTTTTTATGAATATCCGTAATTTATCATAACTTTTGTATATTTGTAGTAATCAAACAATTAGATATGAATTTATTCAGTTTTTCAGCACATTTTGGGACA